>CAMAYW010000013.1 GCA_945862475.1 Bacteriovorax stolpii | reverse complement strand
ACCCCATTCCCCAACCCCATTTACCAGCAACCATTAAAACTGGAGGTGCGGCAAAGTGAGAAAGAGTTCCACCGATAGATACGTTCACAAACAAAAGACCTATCGTTGCGTACTTAAATTTTGTGCTCATCTCTTTTGAGTAGAAATTCTTTAAAAGAATAATTGCTGTCACAGTCATTGCTGCTGGCTCAGTGATAAATGAACCAAGAAGAGGTCCCATAACAAGAGCCGTAAAATAAAAGGCCATCTTTCTTGGCATCGGAATCATCTTAGAGATAATAACAATGATTTTTTCCGCGAGCTTAATGACCGGACGAGTGCCCGCCATGGCCATAATAACAAAAACAAAACCTGGCTCTGTGAAATTAAGTGATTCAAGATATTCAACCGGAGTATTAATACCACTTACGGCCATCATGAAAACCAAAAATACGAGCGCCCAAATTCCAAAAACGGCTTCTACTTCGGCCATAAAATGAAAAAAGTTCTCTCCCATAGATCCTTCCGGATAATGGTGAGCAATGTGGGCAAACTTACTGACGAGAAACGTGTGAAGAATAGCGATGGCAAAAATAACGGTCGCTGCCACCTGAATGAGCGTTGGATTCATGATCTCCCCTTTTAAAATCTATTCCTTATAGTCTAAAAGGTTTTTTAAATTTGGGTGAAAAATTTAACCGTTTTTTCCAATTGAATTAACAGGACAAGCATCCATCTGCTCAACACACAAAGCGATTTCGTCAGGTGTTGAGGGTTGTTTTTTTACGAACGCATTACCGTTGTCGTCTTCGGCGAAGAATTCAGGAGCGCCAGAATAACAAACGTTGCAAGCTATACACCCTTCACCACCGTCATCATCGGCATCAGTGCAGTAGAAAGGACCTGGGATATTTTTCGCGTGTTTGTTTTTTGAATTCGCCATGGCCGACATATTAGTTCTGGAAGAGCTTTGTATCAAGTCCTAAGAGCCTAGATGCGGCGAGTTATTTTTGACATTTATGCACTTGGTTCGTAACTTGGACTAAATCAAAATTTAAGGACGTTTTTATGGATCAAAAAATAATTCAGATAGCAAAAGAATGGGCAGAAAATCCCTACTTCCTTGGAAGCGACAGAAAAGAAATTGCTGACCTTCTTTCTGACTCATCAAAAAATGAAAACGAGCTAAATGAAAGATTTCATCGTGATTTAGAATTTGGGACTGGAGGTCTAAGAGCTCCCATGGGCATGGGCCGAAATAGAATGAATAAATACAATGTCCGTCGTGCCACTCAGGCACTTGCGAATAATGTTATAAAGCATTTTGGTACGGGAAGTGCTGTGGTTTCTTATGATTCAAGAAATCATTCAAAAGAATTTGCAATGGAAGTAGCTGGAGTCTTTGCAGCAAATGGCATCAAAGCTTATCTTTTTAATTCCCTAACCCCTACCCCGATGCTTTCATTTGCAGTTAGATATTATAACGCCAAATGTGGAGTCATGATTACAGCTTCCCATAATCCACCCATCTACAATGGATTTAAAGCTTTTTGGAATGATGGTGCCCAGGTCGTTCCACCAGTCGATAAAGAAATTATCACGAGCTATAACACCCTCACCAATTGGAACGATGTAAAGCATATGGATTTTGATGAAGCTATAAAAGCAGGTCTCGCTTCTTGGACTGATGAGAAGGTTGATAATGCTTTTTATAAGGTCATTGAGCAAAAAGTTATTCAGGATATGCCTCTGTGCCAAGCTCACGGACACAAACTCGGTGTCGTCTATACTGCTCTACATGGATCTGCTGAAATTCCCTGTGAGCTTACTGCAAAACGAGTTGGACTAAAAAATTTCTATTCAATACCAGAGCAAGCAAAACCAAACGGAAATTTCCCAACGGTAAAATCACCGAATCCTGAAGACCCTAAGGCCCTTGCCATGGCCGTTGATTACATGATGAAAAATAAGCTTGATATTGTCTTTGGTACTGATCCAGACGGAGATCGTTTAGGGGTGGCCCTAAATCATCATGGTGAAGCAAAGTTTCTTAATGGAAACCAAATAGGCGCCTTAATGATCTATTACATCTTTAAATTTAAATCAGAAAAAAAATTACTCCCAGAAAATGCACTCGTTATAAAATCGATTGTAACCTCTCCTATCCAGAATGCAATTGTTGAGCACTTTGGTGGAACTGTTCTTGATACGTTGACGGGTTTTAAGTGGATGGCAGGACTCATACGGGATCTTGAAGAACAAAAATCCAAATACAATTTCATTTTCGCGAGTGAAGAGTCCTTTGGTTACATGCCCCACAATGAATCTCGTGATAAAGATGGTGTCAGCTCAATGGCATTGATGTCTGAAGTGGCGCTTTATTTTAAAATGAAAGGCATGACTCTTATTGATGCATTAGATGAAATATATCGTGAGTTTGGTTTCTACTTTGAGTCACTTGTTTCAAATGACTACGAAGGTATTCAGGGGGCGCAAAAGATTCAGCGAATTATGGATTATTTTAGAAATTATCCTGAAACGCACTTTGCCGGTGAGGAAATTGTTGAAAAAGAAGATTATGAAGAATCAAAGTCCATCAATTTAAAAACTAAGGCTACAAAAAATATTTCACTCCCAAAAAGTAATGTTCTAAGTTTTACTTTTGCATCAGGTAATAAGTTGTTTTTAAGACCTTCAGGAACAGAACCAAAAATCAAATTTTACACGATGGTCAGAGAGACCTCTGGAGAGCTCTCTGAAAAGAAGAAAAATGCCTCAAATAGAGTGAATGTCATCGAAACTAAAATAAAAGAAATATGCGAGAGGGCCTAATGGAAAAAGCCATCGTCTTATTAAGTGGTGGAATGGATTCACTCGTTTGTGTCGGTGAAGCAGTAAAGAATCACCAAGAGATTTTCTTCCTTCACCTTAATTATGGACAAAAAACGTCTGAAAGAGAAAGACAGGCATTTGAAGAAATAGCTCGCTTTTACAACATTGATAATCATCATTGTAAAATTATTGATATGACCTTTCTTAGACAAATAGGTGGAAGTTCACTTACTGATGATCGTATTGAAGTCAAAACATTTCAAGGTGACTCGAAAGGCATTCCAGATTCCTATGTCCCTTTCAGAAATTCTATCATCCTCTCTTTAGCAGTTTCCTGGGCAGAGGTAGTAGGTGCAACAAAACTTTATATTGGGGCAAATGACGAAGACTCCCCTGGATATCCAGACTGCAGACCAAGTTACTACAAAGCTTTCAATCAATTAATCAAGGAAGGAACAAAAGCGCTTAACATTGAAATTCTTACTCCTGTTATCAGTCTTAAGAAAAAAGAAATTGTTGAGAAAGGAATTGAGCATAAAGTTCCCTTCCATCTAAGTTGGTCTTGTTATAAGAACAGCAAAGAAGCCTGCGGTGTATGTGATTCCTGTTCATTACGCCTAAGAGGCTTTAGGGAAGCAGGAATTCCAGACCCTATTGACTATCATAAAGTCTAGCTTACACTTACAAAATTCAATTAAACGAGGAGCTAACATGAAAGCGATGATTTTATGCACTTTTTTTCTTATGTCATTATCTGCATTCTCAGATCATCATGATGAGATGAAAGGAAAAACGTTTGAAGAAAAAAAAGCGAAGGCACTTGAAGGACTAGAGAAAAGATTAGCTTTTATTAATGAAACGAAGACCTGTGTTACTTCCGCCAAAGATGAAAACGGACTGAAGGCATGTCGTGAAAAAATGAAAGCACATAGAAAGGCGATGAAAGAAACGAGACAAAAGAGAAGAGAAGAAAAGAAGAATTAATTTTTTAAATGGGAGTGATAACTTAATACGAATCACTCCCTTATATTACAAATTTGATTTGATCTTTTTTATTTTTTCTAAACTTTTCAGAACTTTTCTAAAATTCACAAAATCATATCGAATACTAGAACGTAAAATAAACTCATCAACAGTGGGTTCTTCATCAAGAAGAAAGTAATAGGAGAAGTCTGTCGCAACGATAAAGAGTGCAGAGAGTGGTGAAATCTTATCTGCCCTCAGTCCTAAAGGGAACCCTCCTCCATCTGGTGACTCATGCTGCTGATAAGCAAGGGCATCAGTATCGGGTGGTGCAGTTGTAAAATATCTTTTAATGAGATTTGATGCATCCTTAGGGTGAGAAAGAAAAATATTTTGATCCTCTTCTGTTAAAGAGGATTTCACTTTCTCAAATTCATCCAGCGTTTTAATTCTTAGAAGTTCAGGTTTCATCGCCAAAGTCATGTCGCTCAAAACCGATGCATAAACGAGTTTATCCATCGTCACTTTTGAAATCCATTCTAATTCCTTAGCAAGGACACATGATATTAAACATGTTAGTCTCATCTTTTGATTAAAGAAGGAGAGATCATCCTTCTTTTCACGTAGTATACTCAAGAGTTGATCAACTTTAGGTTCTTTTTCTACGATGAGCTTAATTTTATCAATCGCTTTTTCGACTGAGTCTTTAAATTCTTTATCTATATGGACTTCATCATCAAATCTTAGAATTTTTTGTTCAAATCTTTTCTCTGGGGTATCACTAGGACCTCTTAAAACGAATCTAAAATTATTAGACTTTAAAAAGATTTCAATTTGATTTTGTATTTGTGAGATGACCCAGTCAGAAGTTTCTCTCTTTAGGTAAAGATAATGAAACCCTTTGGTTTTATACTTCTGCATATCGAGAACATCTGTTGTGTCATCCTCATGAAACAATTTTACAAAGTTATCTTGACCAAGTTTCAAAAAAAGATTTTTATTGATGCCATCCAGAATGGACAAAAAATCAATATCAATGCGGCTAAATTGTTCCTCATTCATAAATGGTGATTCACCAAATATTTTTTTAGCTTCTTCAACAAGAGCACTTGGAAGATGAGACTTATCCATCAGTAACATGTTTCGCTGATCTTTAAGTAGATCTTTACCCTCCGCTCTGACTTCATCAACTAAAATCACTATCCTTACTTTTTTTGAGTGTTCTTTAAGGTAAATGATAAAATCTTCAATGAGATAAGCGTCCGGTGTGTAGTCATAAACAATCATGCTTGGAACAGGATCAAGATTTTTTAAAAATAAAAGGGCCTTCTCCTCAGACTCCAATTCAGAGACGTCAGTGTGAAGAAGAGTTTCAAGGACGAATTTTAGGATTCCCCTCATGTATGGGGAAGATGAGACAACAAGAAAAGGAAGTTTTCTAATTGGTGTATTCATTAATAGAGTTGAACAAAATCACCCTCAGTAACTGATCCACCTGAGTGCAAAGTACATATAGCTCCATCTTGGCCAAAATAATCAATCACCTCTAGGGTCCCCTTGACCTCACCTTGAGACATTCCGATCATTGCACCAGATTCAGGATCATAAATCTCCTGACCTTCTGTTATAACTTTAAGAATATCTCCTAAGTTGATTCCAGAATTTCGTCCTGCATTTATGTAAATTCGTGTGCCAATAATTTTTGCGACTCTTCCCATCCACTCAAGTCGTGATCCAACTTTTACAATCCTTGGGGCAAATTTCCTCACAGCAACTTTAATTGAATAACGAAGGAGCTCCTGCCGATAAGAAAAATTTTCTTCAGACTCAATATTGTAAAATTTTAAGTTATCGTCAGAAATATTTCCATCAACAGTTTCAGAGAATAATTCTTTATTTGTTAATACATCATATACTTTAATTTCAACTATCGTTTCTGCTAGAGACTTTACCTTTCTGACAAAACCAACCTCATCACTTTTTTGTCTGACTCTTGCTTCTTTAACCCGCCCAAAAACGACAATATTGACCCCAGACATTTTTGCCTTACGGGCAAGTTGGGCGAGTTTAATTCCCCCACCCGCATAAATCTCTTTTGAAGTTCCAAAAACACTCTCAGCCTCTGGGTCAAAAATAAATTCTTTAGACTTTGAAACTTCTCTTCTAAACTCCTCTGTGGCGGTAATCGCCAAGTCCTCTCCACCCATGGGTGATTCATTATAGAAAGTCAAAAGTGCTATTTTTTTTCTAATTGGACTAAATTCTGAAACGGACCCACCCCGCTGAGGCGAAATTTGTCTTCTTCTTGAAATAGGCGCACAAGAGGAAAAAACAAAGACAAAAAGAAAAATAGGTAAAAATGAAAATCGTAATAAGATCATTACTCATCCCTGAATTATTATTATTCAGTTACAAATCTTATAAGATGATGAACCCCAGTGGAATCATTTAGAAGTTTGTACCGATGAGAAGATTTTAACTCTTTTAGTTGTGACAATACATCAGTAAATGATTTTTCCTCACCTTGGTAAAAACATAAAAGATGGGCCTCTTCAAGACCAAAGAAATCTAATCTTAACTCGAGATGAATCCTTTCTCCCATCTTTTTGAGCATTTCAGTCAACTGAATAACATCTCCAAGTCGTTGATGTCCTTTAATAACCAGTCTTCTCACTCGGTTAAATCTCTCAGACTCCTGAATTTTTTTAATGCTTTTATTTAAAGGATCTAGTCCAGATCTGTAGACGGAGCTCGCAAGCTCAGAGTTTAATTCTTTTTGATCGAGGCCTCTCCAAACTTTTCTTTCAAGTGGAATCGTAAATGCCCCTACAATAAGTTTTGTATTGGCATCAAGAATAACTGCACTGCCATCCCACTCTAGCTCCCATTCGTTAATATTTGGACGAAAAGTAACTTTTCTTAAATTGAAAGAAAACTTGAGCCAAAGATTATTTAAATGATCTTCACTAATTTTCATTCCTTCATCTTGAGAAACTTCAACCCAGTTATAAAAATCAGAGAGACATTTTTCTGTGCACTCCACAACCTGATCAACATTCTGTATCGATTTATTATTCAGCCACTTTACCCATGATTGAACGATAGGATTTGAAAACTGCTCTTCGGTTTCCAGTGAAAGATCTTTCCATGTCATGTGGATCGGGTTTATTTCTGTAACGATATATAGTTTATTAAAAAGTTTTAAATCATTTGAGAAAATTCGATCTTTTAATTTTTGAAATTTTCCCTTATTGAGACTCATCACGACTACTGCTGTCCAGATTTGGTTCTCATCTTTTGACAAAGATTTAAATGAGTAGTTATCCAAGATGGATTCGTAGCGGGTAAATCTCCTTAATTCGACATCTCGTTGAGACTCTAAACCTTTCGTAAATTCATTTTTCTGTTCATCAGATAACTCCGTCGCAAAATTTTTCCCAAACTTTTCAGTTAATTTGCGATCTTTAAATGATTGAAAGTAAATTTTAAACTTCTCCTCAATCATTTCATTAAATGATTTGATGTCAATTCCCAGCTCTTGACTTAGCTCAGGTAAAACAGAAAGGATGGCATCTTGAAGTAAAATTGTTTTTACTTCTTCTTGTTCTGCAAGAATCTTTTTTTCAATCTTTTTTTCAATCGTCAGTTGGGCCCAAAGAGTAGGAGGAAAAAAGATGAATAATAAAAAAAACAACCTCACTGTCTGACTTCCTCGATCTTACCATCCACGATAAATGATACTGAATTACAATTCAGGAGCTCATTAATCTTTGCCGCCATCTGTGGAGAAGGACTCACCAGAAAATTTTCATCTAGTAGCATTCGAGCTCTACCCTCTGGAGTTTCAAAGATAAAGTGTATAGGAACTGAACCTCTGTAACTTAAAAGTATTTGCTTCATTTGCTGAATAGAATATGAGTGAAGATTTCTAAGTGGTACACTGACTCTCACAGAAGTCACTCGATCCTCCGACTCGTCCTTTAAAAGACTTACCTTCGTAGGAAAGAATTTTTTCACATCTTCGCTTAGGTTAACATAGCCACTCATGATAAGTGGCTCATCCATAGTCAAAAATTGTTGAAATTCTGCAAACACTTTAGGAAAAAACAAGCATTCTATTTTCCCATTGAGATCCTCAACGGTCACAAATGCCATTTTGTCGCCTTTCTTGGTAAGAATAACTTTTGACTCAGAAATCATTCCAGCGATAACTACACTTCTCTTAGACGGATCATGCTCATCCCCCATGCGAGGATTGAAACCTTCAGGCCTGGCAATTGTAGGTAGTTCCTGAATTTGAGCGAGATTCATGGAAGTCAATTTTCCCATAATATCTTTAAAGCGAGTTAGAGGATGACCGGAAACATAAATTCCAAGGAGTTCAGCTTCCATAGAAAGTTTTTGTTTTTCATCAAACTCAGCTGATTCAGAAATATTGAGTTGCTCCTCCGTAGACGGAGAGCTGTCGCCCATATCAAAGAGTGAGGTCTGTCCCATCAGTTTCTCTTCTTGCTTCTTCTCGGCAAAAGTCACAATGAATTCCATATTATCAAGAAGAGTTTTACGATTGTATTTTTCACAAGCATCAAAAGCACCAACTTTAATAAGTGCTTCCAGGACGCGTTTATTGACTGACTTTAAATTAACTCGCTCACAGAAATCGACAAAACCCTTAAACGGACCATTCTCGCTTCTTTCTCTAACGATTTCTTCAACTGCTCCCTCCCCAACACCTTTAACGGCCCCCAATCCAAAGCGGATCGTGTTTCCGATAACGTTAAAGAGCCACAGAGATTCATTCACATCTGGAGGAAGAATATCAATGTCAAATTCTTTTGCCTCTTGAATATAAGCAGTGATCTTATCTTTGTTGTTGATCTCAGTACCTAGTAGTGCCGCAAAAAACTGAGATGGATAATAGCGTTTTAAAAAGGCTGTTTGATAAGCAACGACAGAATAAGCAACCGCATGAGATTTATTAAACCCGTACTCAGCAAACTTTTCCATGAGATCAAAAAGAGCAATGGCTTTTTCTTCATCAAAGCCGCGCTCAATCGCCCCTTTGCGAAAAATTTCTTTATGCATGGCCATTTCTTCGGCCTTCTTTTTCCCCATGGCACGTCTAAGCATGTCCGCTTGTCCTAGTGAATAACCTGCCACCACTCGAGCAATGTTCATCACCTGCTCTTGGTAAACGATGATTCCATAGGTATCTTTTAAAACCGGTACCAGTTCTTCAAAAGAGTACTGTTCTATTTTTCCATTTATTTTATTTTTAATTTCAGCAAATTCTAAGTGCATCCCTGAGCCCATTGGACCTGGACGATAAAGGGCGTTGATCGCAGTTATATCATCTATCGATCCCGGCTTAATTCTCTTACATAGATCCTGCATACCAGTTGATTCAAGTTGGAATACACCGACAGTTTGACCTTCTGAAATCATGCTATAAACGGATTGATCATCAATATCGATATCTTCAATGTCAAAATCAGGTTTTAAATCTCGTTTAATAAATTTTGAAGCATTGGAAATAACGGTGAGTGTTTTAAGTCCAAGAAAGTCAAATTTCACGAGTCCAATTTTCTCTGAAAAATCTTTGTCAAACTGAACAACCTGCTCACCCTTTGCCCCCCGAAATAACGGGCAATAAGTCACAAGAGGTTCATTGGTGATAATAACCCCAGCAGCGTGAATTCCGGCATGTCGATTAAGACCTTCTAGTCTTTTTGAGATTTGAAGAATTCTTCTAATCTTTGGATCATTGTCTTCGAGTTCCTTTAACTTTGGTTCTTTATCAATCGCATCCTGAAGTTCAATTCCTAATTCTTCAGGAACAAGTTTTGCAAGTGCATCGGCTTCAGAATAAGGAAGAGCAAAAACCCTAGAAACATCTCTAAGAACGGCTTTCGCTGAAAGTGTTCCGAAAGTAATAATTTGCCCAACTCTTTCCTCGCCATATTTTTTTGTCACATATTCAATCACCTCTTGGCGTCTATCTTGACAGAAATCAATATCAAAATCTGGCATTGAAATACGCTCAGGATTTATAAAACGCTCAAAGAGAAGATTATAAGGAATAGGATCAACGTTCGTGATCTTTAAAGCATAGGCAACAATTGAACCCGCTCCGGAACCACGGCCAGGTCCAACAGGAATATCATTTGCCTTCGACCATCCAATGAAATCAGAAACGATAAGAAAATATCCTGTGAAGCCCATCTGCTTAATAAGACCAACTTCAACGTTAAGACGCTCCAGATATTGAGGCTTAATTTCTGTTTCCCAGTTTGGTTTATTAACGAGGTATTTAAAATGAGGTCCATTAAAGCGCTCTTCAAGTCCTTCACGAGAAAGTCTCTCGAAGAATTCGTCTTCCGTTTCCTTCGTTTTGATTTCAAACTTAGGAAGAAGGTAAATCTGTTTTCCTTTTTCATCTTGCCAACGAATTTCAAGATTACAGGAATCAGCGATTTTTAAAGTATTATCGCAAGCTTCTGGTACATAGTGGAATGCCTCTCGCATTTCTTGGGCCGATTTAAAATAAAACTCAGTCGTACTAAGTTTCATCCTCTTTTCATCTTCAAATGTTTTCCCAGTCTGAACACACATTAATACTTCTTGAGCAGCAGCATCTTCCTTGGTTAGGTAGTGACAATCATTTGTTGCAACGAGAGGAATGGAGTGCTCTTTGGCAAAGGAAATAATTTTCTTGTTAACATCTGCTTGTTCTGGAATACCATTCTCTTGGATCTCAAGATAAAAATCATCTTGATAAATTTCACGAAACTTCATCGCAGCTTGATAGGCACGCTCATCTTGTCCAGTGAAAAGGTTATAACCGACTTCACCCTTGAGACACGCCGTAGTCGCAATAAGACCTTCTGAAAATTCTCTCAGTAGTTCCACATCTGCCCTTGGCTTATAGTAGAATCCCTCTTGATAAGCTTTTGAAAGGAGCTTACAAAGATTTCTGTAACCAGTCAGATTTTTACAGAGAAGAATAAGGTGATGAATTTGGTGCTTCCCCTCAACCTCATCTTGTGAATCAAGAGTTTTTAAATTTTTTGGAGCTCTTCGATCGTGTCTTGAACCAGGTGTGAAATAAATCTCAGAGCCAAGAATAGGTTTTATTCCAGAAGAAAGCGCCCTCGTATAAAAATCAATTCCTCCAAACATGTTCCCATGATCGGTACAAGCGATCGCAGGCATTTCATATTCTTTTGCCTTCTTAAAAAGATCTCCTAATCGAATCGCACCATCCAATAGTGAGTACTGCGAATGAAGATGAAGATGAGTGAAGCTATCTTTTCTTGTATGGTAAAAATCACTCCCGATATAGGGGTTTTTCATGGGTCAGAATCCTCGAAATAAGGGTGTGTGTTCTATCCATAAATTAACCATTTTTGTGAGGAAAAGACAAAATGAAGTCCATGAACTAAATAGTATTTTATGAGTAAAGTGCGACGAGGCCCATGCTCCGCACAAACAACCTAAAAATTCTACTCGCTCGGAACATCTTTACTTGAAATTCAGGACACAAAGTTCTTCAAAAATCATACAGTTCGCGGTACGAAGTCCCTCTTGTATTAGGGAGAAATCATGCTCAGTGGAAAAAATTTGGTACTTGCGGAAGAGTTATTAGAAACGATTTGGTTTTTTAATCAAAAAGGTTGGTCTCCTGCGACTGCAACGAATTATTCCGTAAGGACTGATCACCCCAACGAATTCATTATTTCAAGATCTGGAGTCGATAAGAGTAAGTTTCAATTAGCTGATATTATTCTCATTAATTCTGAAGGAGTGATTCTTCCTCCTCACAATAAACCTAATGTGAAGTCTTCAGCAGAGACCCAACTCCATTTAGATATTTACAAACGTTTTCCAGATGTTGGTTGTGTCTTGCACACCCATTCTGTCTTAGGCACAGTTTTATCTCGGAAGGATGAGGAGCAAGAAGAAATCATTTTTGAGGGCTGGGAAATACTGAAAGCCTTTGAGGGAAACATGACACATGAATTAAGAGAGTTTCTCCCTATAGTTCCAAACTCTCAAAATATGGACGATATCATCAATAAAATGTCACAAAGATTTCATAAAAATCCCCATGGCTATCTCATTGCTGGTCACGGCCTTTATTCATGGGGCAAAGATATTGCAACAGCGAAAAGACATGTTGAAACGTATGAATATCTCTTTGAGTGTTTAATCAGGATGAGGAGTCTCTAATGGCCATCTTAACTGTTCTTGATCCCTATTTAAAAATGATTCAAGACCCTAAAGAAATAAAGACGTTTATGAATGAGCGTGGAATCATTTTTGAACAGTGGAGTGCCAATAGACAACTTCATGATAATGATTCCCAAGAAACAATCCTAAATGCCTATGAGCATGAACTAGGCCCTTATATGAAGAAAAATGGCTACTTGAGTGCAGATGTCATTAATGTCAACAAAGACACTCCGAACATAGAACTTATTAGAGCGAAATTTCTTTCTGAACACACGCACTCAGAAGATGAGGTTAGATTCTTTGTAGATGGAGAAGGACAATTTTATTTTCATCTCAAGGAAAGAAGTGAAGTGTTTAAGTTACTTTGTGAGAAAGGTGATTTTATATCGGTTCCTAAAGGAGTGACTCATTGGTTTGATCTCGCTCCCAAATATTATGTGAAGGCCATTAGAGTTTTTCAAACCCAAGATGGTTGGGTTGCAAATTATACTCAAAGCGGATTAGAAAAAAAGTATCTCCTATGAATAATTTATTTCTTTTCGACATTGAAGGAACAACGACTGACATCAACTTTGTTCATAACGTTTTATTCCCTTATTCAAAAGAACACTTACCTCACTTTATAAGACAACATCAGTTTGAGAACTCGATTGCCAAAGCGATTAGTGATGTTAAAGAAACTGTTCACACTGAAGAAGGTAAAAATATTGAAATTGAAGGTGTGATTGAAACTCTTGTTGGATGGATTGAAAAAGATCGAAAACATCCTGCTCTGAAAGAAGTTCAAGGTCATATTTGGGACATTGGTTATTCTAAAAATGATTTTAAAGGTCATGTTTACCCTGATGTTAAATCAGCATTCCTTAAAATTTTAGAGAATGGCTCAAAGATTGGCATTTATTCATCAGGTTCAGTTCATGCTCAAAAACTTATTTTTGGTTTCTCTATTGATGGGGATCTCACTCCCTATATCTCGTATTATTTTGATACCAAAGTTGGCGGTAAGAGGGAAACATCCTCCTACCTAAAAATTTCAGAAATTGTGGCACTAGATCCAAAAAACATTCATTTTTTTTCAGATATCCCAGAAGAATTAGAAGCTGCAACGAAAGCAGGTTTTGGAGTCACTCACGTTCTTAGACCAGGGGCCCTACCCTCACGATTTAAAAGCGTCCCCGATTTTTCAAAGATATAAATTAAAAGGATATTATTTTTTTAATTGAGCACAATGCGTCTCAATACTTACACAAGATCTTGTGAATACAATCGTAGTCCACCAAGTCTCAGTCATTTGTGAATCAAGAAGGTAATCTTTCCCTGGACATAAACTTCTAATAATCATGGGTATTGAATCATTCTTTTCTTTTTCTGCATTTGAAAAGAACAACCACTGATTAAAACAAGAGTTTAACTGATCTTTGCCAACAGGTATCACCTGCATCGTCGTGATGGGCCTTTCATAACTCTCTTTATTGAAATCAACTTTTCGAATGAGATCATAACTTGCATATTTTTGAGTGCAAGATGCTAGTACAAAAAGAATTGGAATGAGTTTTTTCATTTAAAGGAAATATCACAATTTTTTTTCAAAATCACTCCCATTCAATCGTTCCAGGAGGTTTTGACGTACAGTCATAAACGACCCTCGTTATTCCCTTCACTTCATTACAAATTCTAGATGAAACTTTATTTAAAAACGACCATGGAACTTCAGTGATGGACGCAGTCATACCATCTTGAGAGTTTACCATCCTGACGGCAATGACTTCCTCATAGGCACGACCATCTCCTTTCACTCCGACTGTTTTAACAGGGAGAAGAACCGTGAAGGCTTGCCAGGTTGAATCATATAAATGGTTTGCATTCAACTCTTCAAATAAAATCTGATCTGATTCTTGTACTTTACGAATCGAATCACGAGACAATTCACCTAGGACACGAACACCAATACCAGGGCCGGGAAACGGATGACGAAACACCCAATTGTGCTTTAGCCCCAGCTCAAGACCCATAGCACGAACTTCATCTTTAAACAGAAAACGAAGTGGCTCAAGAAGTTTTAAGTTCATTCTTTCAGGAAGACCACCAACATTATGGTGAGATTTAATCGTGACGGATTTCCCACCTTTTTTATGTGGGGAAATGGATTCTATAACATCTGGATATAATGTTCCTTGAAGAAGATATTCAAATTTAATGTTGTGATTTTTTTCAAATTCAAGAACTTTTTGCTCAAAGACATCAATAAAGGTTTTACCGATTATTTTTCTTTTTGATTCAGGATCTTTATGACCATGAAGAGCCTTAAGAAATTGTTCTTCAACATTTACGATCTCTATTTTTAAAGATGTCTTCTCTTGAAGAAGTTTAATGTGATGAATATCTTGTGGTCTAAGTAGACCATGATCGACGAAGAAGCAGTATAAATCATCACCAATTATTTTCTGGGTGAGAGTTGCAGCGACCAGAGAATCCACCCCACCGGAAAATGCGCAAAGAACTTTTGAACCTTTGATGGCCTTCACTTCTTCTAGTGACGTTTCCAGCATCGTCTTTGACGACCAATTTGATTTTAAATGAGCAATTTCATTTAAAAAATACGAGAGAATATCTTTTCCGTGAACAGTATGATGAACTTCTGGATGAAATTGTAGACCTAAAATAGGTTTTACTTCATGGGTGATTCCAGCAGTGAGTCCATTTTCAGATTGAAAAATTAATTTAAATCCATTGGGAAGTTTTGACACATGATCAGAGTGACTCATCCAAACATCACTCTCATTTGGTAGTCCTGGAATTTTTTGGTTTGAGACAATTTTTAATTTCGCTAGACCGTACTCTCCCTGGACACCTTTCTCGACCTTCCCCCCAAAGAATTGCCCCAAGATCTGCATTCCATAGCAAATACCAAGTATTGGTAATTTGTTATTTGAAAAAAATGGAGAATAGTCTGTTGTATCTTCAAAAACACTTTGTGGGCCACCCGAGAGGACGAGGGCCTCTGGAGATTCTTTTGCTATTTTTTCAAGAGCATCTTCCACAGTCATGATGATTGAACTAAATCCTAGTTCACGAAATTTTCTTGTAATGAGTTGAGTGTATTGAGATCCAAAATCAACAATCCAAATCGATGTTTTCATAGTTTAAACCTGACGATAATTTGGGGCTTCTTTAGTTATAATGACATCATGTGGGTGTGATTCTTTAAGTGAAGCAGCCGTTATTTTTATAAATTTCGCATTTTCTCTTAGCTCCTTCATGGTGGGAGCTCCGACGTAGCCCATGCCAGAACGAATACCACCCACAAGGTGGAATAAATTTGTCGCAAGAGATCCTCGATAAGGAACCTGGCCTTCAATCCCTTCGGGGACTAATTTGGAAACCTCTTCCACGGCACTTTGGCCATAGCGATCTTTAGACCCTTTCTCCATCGCCCCTAATGATCCCATCCCCCGATACATTTTGTACGCTCGGCCTTGATATAAGACCATCTCACCTGGTGCTTCATCTGTTCCAGCAAAGAGAGATCCAATCATCACACATGAAGCTCCACCAGCGAGGGCCTTCACAATGTCTCCAGAATATTTAATCCCTCCATCAGCAATAAAAGGGATATCAGCTTTATCACAAATTTTTCTGCAGTCAAAAATCGCCTGCATTTGAGGAACGCCAATTCCTGCAATTATTCTCGTTGTACAAATGGAGCCTGGTCCAATCCCAACTTTAATCCCATCAACACCAGCAGCGATAAGATCTTCACAAGCTTTTGCCGTTGCAACATTACCTGCAACCACATCAACTTTAGAATTCATCTTCTTAATCGTTTTGACCATTTCAATCACTCCCTTGGAGTGACCGTGGGCCGTATCAATAACAATCACATCCACTTGAGCGCGAATAAGGGCTTCAACCCGCTTGATCTCTTTTTCGGAAACACCGCAAGCTGCACCCACCCTCAATCGACCGAATTTATCTTTATTAGAATTTGGGTAGGCTATGGTTTTTTCGATATCCTTAATCGTAATAAGACCACAGAGTTTCCCCTCAGGGGTAATCACAGGTAATTTTTCAACTCGATGCTCTTGAAGAATTTCTTTTGCCTTTGTAAAACTTGTTCCCTCCGGAGCAGTGATGAGGTTTTGAGACGTCATTACATCTTTGACTTTTTTAGAGTGATCAGAAACAAAGCGAAGATCACGGTTTGTGATGATTCCAACAAGTTTTTTATCGTGATCAACAACTGGAAAACCTGAAATTTTATATTTTTTCATAAGTTCAAAGAGATCTGAAATTTTTTGATCTGGATTCACTGTAAAGGGATCAATAATCATTCCAGATTCATATTTTTTAACCTTCTCAACTTCAAAAGCTTGCTCTTCCGGAGTGAGGTTTTTATGTATAATTCCAATACCACCCTCTTGGGCCATGACAATGGCCGTTCTGGATTCCGTGACTGTGTCCATTGCACTTGAGGCAATAGGAATATTCATAGCTATATTTTTTGAAAAACGAGTTTTTAATTCTACGTCGGTTGGTAGAACTTCTGAGTAATTTGGAACGATAAGAACATCATCGTAAGTAAGAGCTGAATCTTGGGTATAAAACATAAAGCTATCCTTTGATATCCAAAGGATAGCCGATTTAAGGTAAATTTAGCAGTGGGCACTATATGCGCAGGACGTAGCCTAAATTCTTGAGCGTTTTGATGTGAGTTGAAAATGGCTTTAGCTTTCTTCTAAGATTAGAAAAGTGAGTATCCAGGTTATTAATCTCAACGTGGACATCTTTCCAAAGCATATGAATAAGGTCGTCTTTGTGGATCACTCGATTTGGGTTCTGAGAAAGCACCAAAAGAAGCTGATATTCCTTAGGAGTTAGTCGGATAATCTCGTTATTAAGGATCACTTGATGACCATCTAAATCAATTGTTAGGTCCTTGAACTTAATAACTTTTGCGTTTTGAATATTTCTTTTAGAAATTCCAATTCTATTTTTAATTCTCGCAACAAGCTCCTCTGTCATGACAGGTTTCAGTAGAAAGTCGTCGGCTCCAATCTCTAAGCCTTTTACCTTTTTACTGAGATCGGAATCTCCAGTAAGAAACAAGACTGGAAGATTTTCTTTTGCTCTTTTAACTTCTTCGTAAACCTGAAAACCATCCTTACCAGGAATATGAAGATCAAGAAGAATCGCATCCGTGTGGTTGTTCATGATAAAATCTAGGCCCTTGTCAGGCTCAGAAAAAGATTCAACTGAAAATGAATCTGAAAGAGAGCTAGAAAGAACGTCTAGTAGGTCTTTGTTGTCGTCAATAATTGTTAAGTGCATTTTTGTTTTTTCCATGTCGAG
>CAMAYW010000012.1 GCA_945862475.1 Bacteriovorax stolpii | reverse complement strand
TAGGCAATAATCGCTAGAACCTCAAGTGCGGTTGGCGTTAAAACGAGTGAGTTAATTTTAAAAAGATTCTGAACGAATTTAGAGTAAGTCGCTTTCGTACGGAATTGGTACCCTTCTGCTACTTCAACGAGACGGATCCCGTGATGTTTTTCTTCGTAACCCAATTGAAGTTTTTCAAGTGATTCATGAATCACACGTAGTGGAAGCTCATTATCAATTTGGGCTTTAATTTTTTGGATTGAAATTGGGCGATCAGACATGAAAATGATCGTTTCAATGGATCCGCAAAGTGTATCTGGATTCAGACCAGTTCGGGCCTGCCAAAGCATATCTTCTTGGGCCTTATCATCGTAATGATTTAATTCAAGGGAAAATTCCTCTGTCACAGATTCAGCAATAACTTCTTCTACTTCTGTAGACAGATCCCACTGATAGTTAATTTCATGATTCAAAGAATCCATAGCACTTCCTTATTGGATCGTAGCTTCTGCTGGAGCAGATGCCTTAGGAGTTGAATTTGCTTCGCCTTCAGGTTCAAATCCATTCGCAGTTTCAGGATCGAAGGAATCTAAACTCTCCTTCACCTCGATGTAAATGGACCCCTTGTCCTCATTTTGAAAGATTTGTAATTTTTTCAGACGGGCAAGCTCTAAAAGCGAGATAAATGTAATCACTTTATCAATAATTCCTGTTTCATTCTCATCTAAAAGCTTATCAAAGAGAGTTGTCTCCCCTTCTTTAAGCATCGACTTCAAACGAACGAGTTTCTCTTTAATCGATAAACGGTCACGCTTAACGATAGCGTACTTTTTCTTCTCACGACGAATAAGATCCATCATGGTTTCTGTTAATTGCTGAAGATCAATTGGCGTAAGGATGGAGTTTTCAATCGCTTTACGATCTATTTTTGGGTGCACAAAGATTTCGTGCCCTTTTTTAGGAAGGCTCCAAAGTCTCTGACCCAAACGCTGAAATCTCTCAAGCTCTTCAAGGCGCTTGATAAGGTCTCCGCGAGTCTGGATTTCAAGACCCATTTCTCCGGCGGTAATTTTAATCAAGTTCTGGTCCTGAGACTCATCAGCAACTGTTTGAGATTTTAAAGAAAGAAGTGTCGCGGCCATGAAAAGATATTCGCCGGCCAAATCAAAATTTAAATCCTGCATTTTCTGCAAGTAATCTAAGTATTGATTCGTGATCGTTGTAAGATCCAAGTCCTGAATGCGCATTTCTTCTTTTTGAACTAAATGCAGAAGAAGTGCTAAAGGACCGTCGAAGCGATCAACTTTTACTAAGATTTCATTCTCAGTCATCCAATACCTCCGAAAAGTCCAAGGAACGCAAACATCAAATAATTTGCCATGCTTTGAGCAGGCAATAAGACGTAACCCAATGTATGGATCCCCATAAAACTGAGGGCCATCACAACGATAAAAATCACCGGCGTGTATTGAGCAAAACTTTCATACTTATAAAGCGCTCTTCCCTTTAAAAAAGAAGAAATCATCTTAGATCCATCAAGCGGTGGAAGTGGGATTAAATTAAAAAAGGCGAGAATAAAATTAATAAAAACAGAGTAACGAAGCATTCTGATAGCGATCGTATAGAATCCCCAATCACTTGAAACTTGAGTAGCAATAATGGCGAGTAATGCAGCTGAAAGAGTTCCCAAAATTAAATTTGAAAGAGGGCCCGCAAAACTTACCCAGAAAATTCCAGATCTGAAATTTTTGAAATTTCGTACATCAATAGGAACAGGTCTCGCCCATCCAATCATAGAAAAATTTGTGAAGGCGGCGAGAAGTGGAAAGAAGATAGTTCCCCACGGATCATAATGGGCAGCAGGATTGAGTGTCAGGCGTCCCTGATTTTTAGCCGTTGAATCACCGAACTTATAGGCCATCCATGCATGGGCCGCTTCATGGGTGACAATCGCTAAAAGAAAACCCGGTAGCGATTCAGCTATACTAAAGAGGATCGAGTTCAAATCGTTCATGCATCATTCATATCAAATCGGGGCATATGACGCAATTTATAAGTTGAGTTTTTAACTCTACTACGCATCGCAAACATACTAAAATTCCAATCGAGATTTTGGACAATCCTGATCTTGTCGCTCATAATAAATTATGGGGAATAAAACAAAAAAAGCTCAGGTCGTTCTGGCGGTTATTGACGAGGCTCGTCATTCATTTGAATTTTTACTTCTTCGCACCAACGAGCGCCGTGGCTCTTTTTGGCAAAATGTCACAGGAAAAATTGAGGATGGAGAAACGATTGAAGAAGGTGGCCTCAGGGAAGCTATTGAGGAGACGAATCTAGATATCACCCACATTGTAGATATGTTGAATTTGGGGCTCTTCTACGACTTTACCGATCAACGTGAAAGAAAAGTCCACGAGGAATGTTTCCTCATCATTCTTGATCAAAAATGGGCCGTCAAAATTGATCCTCATGAGCATGAAGAGTACCAATGGGTTTCAATCAATGATATTCGCCGTGAAAGTGTAAAGTATCTTTCAAACTTCGAAACACTTGAAAAGGCTTCTAGTCTCCTTAGACATTGGGGAGGCCGATGATTCTGGCCGCTCTCTTTTTTATTTCTCCTCTCTTTGCAGCAGAAGATTTAACTGCCATCAATGAACTCGAGAATAAGTTGCCAGATTTTACGATAGAAAAGCAGTCTGATGAAGACATTAAATATCAAAGGCAAAATCGTCGCTACACTCCTCCCTACTACATCACAACGCTTGATCAAATAAAAAATAGCTCCGTTGAGTTTGGTGTTTTAAAACAAGGAAGTTCACTGAGGAATATTGAAACGAATGAAATTCAAAAAACGTTAGAGATGAAATATGTAAAATATTTTTCTATCGAAGACGAAAAAGGTTTCAAGTATCTTCAAAACAAAGACGGCTCTGTGACTTGGAAAGTTCCTACTCGATTTATTGATCCACTGAAAAATGAACTCACCATGTATGTTCCACCGGATAAATACACCCCCGCTCCAAAAAATATTGTCAGAACCATTTATGACAAGGATTTAAAAATTCTTCCTGAATTTAGTCTCTATGTTGGACTCGTTCAGGGGGAATTCATGAAAGACCTCTTTGAAGACAAGAGAGCTCTTATGGGTACGAGTAATCAATATGGCGTTCAGTTTTTTACGAATTGGAATCTTCCATTGAAAGCTGGAGTTGCCGTTCATTATGAAAAAGCTTCCTATCCGCTTGAAGCTGGAGGAAATGTGTTTTACTCCTCCACTTCGTTTGGTCCTCAACTAAAAACAAAAGATTTTGATTTTTTTGGCTCCCCTTTGCGCTTTCAAACTCAGCTTCGGATTGGCCCTTTTGCCAAGGCCTCAGCTGAAACCATCTATGGTAAAGGCTCATTTAAATTTAATTCGACGGATCTTCTCATCTCCATGGAACGACCGTTTAAAAATGACTGGGGTGAATTTGTGTTGGGTTTTTATTCCCAAGCCCAGTGGCTTAGTCTCGTTGATCAAAAAGTGAATGTTAGTTTAAACGCAAGTAATGCGATCAATCGCTCTTACGGTTTCTCCATTTCGCAGGTGTTTCAATGAAGACACTTCTTTTTTTCTTCATCATGACGATTTCAAAGGCCATCGCCCTAGAAGCCGTCGTCACTGTTCTTGAAACTCCTATTCTTCAAGAAAGAAGTTATGACGCTAAGGTGGTTCAATATTTAAGAAAGGGAGATGTGATTAAAATTCATCCTTCAGTCGGAAATGATAGAAGAATGAATCAGTATGCTCCTAATGAAGAAAAACTTAAGTTAGTTCAGGAAAAGTTTAGAAATCACCCAGACTATAAGCAGGATCCTCTCTTTCGAGGAGAGGAAGAAAATACTTTCGGTCTTGAAGACGAGTTCATTCCTGTTGTGGACCGCTTGGGAAATATTTCCTATGTGATTTCAAAGCACCTTTATGTTTATTTCGATGACGCTAGAGAGATAGAACAAACAATCAGTTCAAAAGACCCTACCGATTACAGACTCGAGGAACCGCTTCCAAAAGCTTATCCCCTTCCATCGGTCTCAGGTCTTAGAGGGCAATTTCTCCTTGGTATCACTCAACCCAATTTTGAAAGTTATGATTATCCAAATCAAGTGAGAACCAAGGGCTACACGAGTCCTCTGGACTTAAATTATACCCTCCTAAAACAAGCTCCTGGAAAATATGATCAGAGATTATTTATCGGAGGAACGGTAGGATTGCGGTACTACACGAATACCTATAGCTTTTATGATTTTAGAACTTCAGAAGAGAAAGGTATAAAAATTGGTCTTGGCCCAACTATTAGTTACGACGCCTTCAAAGGAGATAAAAACAGAATTAATCTCTCAGGTACTTTTATTCTTAACATCTTTGATCGACTTTATATCAATCAGTCCTTAGGGAGTAATTTGGATAACCGTGAGTATGCAGGAAACTCCCTCCTCTCCAAGCTTGCTATCCAGTACCACCGTAAAAACGTTATAGACGAGCTAGACTTCGTTTTAGGCACTTCCCTAGAGATAGGATCGGCAACAATTTTCCGGGCGAAAAATGCCGGAAAAAACCCAACTTGGTGGCAAAGTCGCGGAGATGATAAATTTACTACTAGGACAACATTCACGTTGGGTGGATACGCGGGCCTTCAGATTGCGTACTAAGACGATCGGGAATATTTGAAAAAAAAATTTTCACTTTTTTTTCAAGATGACTAAAGTTTTTACAAACCCATCCGAGAAGTTAATCAAATGGACTTGCAGGAAGTAAGTTCAACTGAAAAAACCATGGAGGGTTTATGACAACTTCGAAAAATTCTAAAAACACAAATTCAAAAACAAACACAGTGAAAAACATCGTGAAAGATGTTCTTTTCCAGAAGATCGGAAACACGTGGTTTATTTTTTCTGAAGTAAATAATGAAGTCGTCTATTCAGTCATGCCGAATGGTATGGATCCAAAATCAACGAAGCTTGAACTTTATGAAATCATCGAAGAGCATATGACTAAAGTTGCTTCTCATAAGCGTCGTAACCCAGAAGCAGCTGCTTAGTATCTTATGGGTGCGCCAAAAATTATTTGGGAAGCCAATAAACAAGATAAGACCCTCCAAGAAAAAAAATCCATTGAGGCGCTTCAAAAACGCCTCAATGAAATGATTCAGAATGATCCTAAATTAGCTAAGAAAGCGGCTCTCATCATCGAAGAGTGGATGAAGAAAAAACCTAAGCCTTAAACTGATTAACTTTTTCTACTACGTAATCAATTTCTTCCTGCTTCATGTAAGCAAAGCAAGGAAGATTGATAATTGATTTCGCAATCCATTCAGCATGGCCGTGAGAAATTTTTCCACCTAGGTGGGCCGTGGCACCCGGTTGAGCACTCATCGCTCCTGGATAAACAGTTCCGTAACCGATATCATTCGCCTTTAAATACTCAATGAACGCAGGACGAGTTTCAGGAGTCATAATAGCAACTGAAAGGTAGCCATTTTCCCAAACATCGCTATGAGGAGCGATAAATTTAAGCGCAGGATTTTTAATTTTTTCACGATACTGTTTACAAACTACTCGGCGAGATTCAAGTCGAGCATCAAGGTGTTTCAAAGATTCCACCATGAAGTTTGCTTCATAAGCACCAAGACGAGAATTCCAACCAATCATGCCGTGATCATAGTGACCAGTGCGACCATGGTTCAATAAAATTTTTGCGGTATCAGCTATTTTTTGATCGTTAGAAAAAATTCCACCGGCATCTCCGCAAGCTCCAAGAACTTTTGCGGGATAAAAACTCGTCGTCGCCACGTGAGCATTTGTAAAAAGACTTTCGCCCTTAATTTTTACACCCACTGCTTGCGCGCAGTCCTCAATCAACAGCACACCTTTTTCTTTACAGTATTTTCTAATTTCATTTGTTTCAGGACACGCCCAACCATAAAGGTGAACAAGTAAAATAGCTTTAGGATTGAACTTCTCTACTCCCTCTTTTACTGAAGTAAGTGTGAGGTGAAGAGTTTCTTTTGAAACATCAATTGTATAAGGAACAGCACCAACGTTTACGACTGATTCAAACGTGGCCCAAAAAGTCATATCTGGAAGGAGCACTTTATCATTCTTCTCTACTCCAGCAGCTCTTAGAGCGACTTGAATTGCATCCGTTCCATTCGCACAACCAAGAGCGAAAGCTGTTTTCGTGTAATCTTTAATAGCAGTTTCAAACTGCCCAACAATTGGCCCACCAACAAAGTGTCCATTCTTAATAAGCTCAGTCGTTTTCGTTGTTACTGTTTCAAAAAAATTATTTTCGAAGCGAAGGATATCAATGAAGGGAACTTTCATTCTGGTTTCTCTCTGGAAAAATGGTTTTTTTGAAGTGTACTTAAGTTTGAACTTTACGTCGAGAAAAGGAAACTCTAACGCAAAGCACATCACATGAACAAAAAATGAATTTTCTTTTTTTGTATTACCTGACCGCGCCCGTCATGTATTCTCGAGTTTACCAACACTTAATCCTTTTCCGATTAAAAAAGTCCTGATTATTTTCTTTAAAAGACGGAAAAATATTCCTCAGGTTCTTAAAAAGTCCACCGAAAAGCTTGGTCAACAAGGCTTCATCATGGTGGTGAGGCATAAAAACACAAAATGGCATGGTTGCCTAATGATGGAAATTGAACACTCCATCATCTGACTGGGAGGTTGGAATGAAATTAACCGGAGGGTAGTCTATGGGTTTCAGAATTAACACGAACGTTGCATCACTTCAGGCGCAGACGTCTTTGAACAAGGTGACAAAAGAGTCACAAGAAAGTTTCTCGAAACTTTCATCTGGTTCAAGGATTACTAAAGCAGCAGACGATGCAGCAGGATTAGGGATCTCGGAAAAATTGAAAGCTGAGATCAGGTCAACTCAACAGGCCAGCAGAAACGCGAATGATGGTATTTCAATGGTTCAAGTAGCGGAAGGTGGATTGAACGAAACTTCAAACATCCTAGTACGTATGCGCGAACTTGCTATCCAATCGTCTTCTGATACTGTGGGTGACTCGGAAAGAGGAATGGCAAACTTGGAATATCAACAGTTGAAGTCAGAAATGGAACGTATTTCTCAGGTGACTGAGTTTAACGGTAAAAAACTTCTGAATGGAGACGCTGATAAATACGAGTTCCAGATTGGTACAAAAGGTGACGAGTTTGAAAACCGTATTGCCTTTGAAGCAGGCCAACTGAACTCTGGTATTGAATCGCTTGGTGTAGGTTCTCTAGAAATTGCTTCTAAAGATGGCGCACAAGGTTCCCTTGAGGCCGTTGATACAGCGATCGATAGAGTTTCGGGTCAGCGCGCTGTTCTTGGTTCACTCCAAAACAGACTCGTTTCGACAACGAATAACTTACAGACATCGGTTGAAAACATGAGTGCTGCAAATAGCCGTATCCGTGATGTTGACTATGCTGAGGAAACTGCTAAGCAAGCTCGTAACCAGATCATTTCTTCTGCCGGTACTTCGGTACTAGCTCAGGCGAACATGAGCTCTCAAGCTGCTCTTAAATTGATCGGCTAATCCGTTAGAATCTGACAAACTACGGCCTTCCCGAAAGGGAAGGCCTTTTTTTTGGTTTACTGCATTGTGTTTTTTTGTTACTTCCCCTACTTATGACAAGCGAAAAATTAAAAAAAACCATCGACGACAATTTTGTCTATCGTGCTGATTTTAAATATACCCACGACAATCCTTACCACGATAAACTTGAAGTTTTTGATACCTTCGTTCTTAGAGATGAAGAAGCTGAAAACAATGTTGGTAAATGGAATCAGTTATTCAAAAATGATAAACCCATAGAAGTTGAAATCGGAACAGGTTACGGCGAATTTATGATGGAGTACTGTCAAAAGTACCCAGACGTGAATTTTATTGGCCTCGATCATAGGTTTAAGAGAAGTTTTAGCGTTGCTAAGAAATTAGATAAACTCGAACATAAAAACTTCCGATATCTTCGCGCCCGTGGAGAGAGATTAGAATTTATGTTTGACGCTAATGAAGTACAGTCTATTTTTTATTTTTTTCCAGATCCGTGGCCCAAGACACGTCATCATAAAAAAAGATTATTTCAAAAACCTTTTTTAAATGCTTGTCACAAAGTTTTAAAACCGGGTGGAACTCTTTTTGTAAAAACCGATCATGACGGATATTTTGAATGGATGCTGAAACACCTTGAGGGAGATAACCGCTTTGAGGTTCTTCTTACTTCAAAAGATTTAAGAAATGAGTTTCCTGAACATTTTCTCTCGCAATTTACGACGAAATTTGAAAAAATATTTTTATCTCAAGGGACTTTAATCAAGTCTGTAGTTCTTAGAAAGATTTGAAGGAAAAACTGTGGCATACGAGCAACTAAAAGAGCGGATTAAAGAATCGCCAGTCTCGTTGGTCATCAGTAACTTTATTAGTTTAAATAAAAAAGGCTCGAACCTCGAAGCCCTTTGTCCCTTCCATCCAGATACAAAACCCTCTTTAAAAGTGAATGACTCCAAAGGTATGTATAAATGCTTTGTCTGCGGAGCTGGCGGAGATGCGATTACTTTTGTAATGAACTTTAAGCGTCTTGAATTCGTAGAAGCCTTGAAGGAAATTTCCAGTATTCTGGGCCTTCCCTTTGAAGATCAAAAAGAGAAGAAAAAAAATCCTAAATTAGATATAGCTGAAAGAGTGCTTAATGTTTCGGTCAAGATTTATAAAAAAGTTGCTGCCCAAAAACCTCCTCCCTATACGGAGTTTTTAGAAAAAAGAAAATTGAGTGAAGAGACCGTCGAAAAATGGCAAATTGGTTATGCTCCAGGGAATAATGCTCTCTTCCACTACCTAGATACCCTTCCCGGTGCAGATGGAAATCTCGCTCGTTCAGTCGCTAAAGAAATTGGGATTGTTCGATATAATGAAAATCGTGACTCTCATTATGACTTTTATCGTGACCGCGTGATGTTTCCCATTCATGATCACTCAGGACTTATCCGTGGATACAGCTCTAGGGCCGTTCTTCCTGATCAAAACCCAAAATACTTAAATTCCGGCGAATCGTTTGCTTTCAACAAGGGGTCTATTCTTTTTGGATTTTATTTTGGGAAAAATGCCATTAGGCAAAGTGATCAGGTGATCATTGTTGAGGGAAATATGGATGTGATTATGATGCATCAGTTTGGCTTTCTTCAAACTGTTGGCACCATGGGAACAGCTCTTTCAGAGCAATCTGTGCGTCTTCTTTCAAACATGACGAAAAATATTTACCTCGGCATGGATTCAGATGCCGCTGGTAAAAAAGCGATGCAAAGAATTAACGCTGATTTTTTAACGATAGGCGTACTTCCAAAATTTCTTAGCTTCGATCCCCACAAAGATCCTGATGAGTTTCTCCTTAATGAGGGGCGACTCTCTTTGATTGAGAGAATTGAGAAGGCGCCTATTTATTTGGATGTCCTGATTCAAGAAGTTTTTCCAGAAAAAATTCCAGAAAATACGGACCTTAAGTTGGCCACACTGCACAAGGTCTTTGAGCTCCTTGCTCCACTGAAAGAACACCTTTCTGCTACAGAGCGAATCATCAATGCGGCCAAGACACTGGGGCTCAGAAGTGATCCCGCAACTATTTTAGAGAGCTATAAAGAATTTCTAAGTCATCAAAAAGAAAAGACTCATTACCGAGAAGAAAGACCAAAATTAGAGGAAGTCGAACAAAAGTTGGAACAAACTCTAGAAGAGGCCCGAAACTTGCAAGAACTTACATTGGCCTCAGCCCCACGGCCGCTGACCAAAAGTGAGCGGCTTGTAATGAAGGAAATTCTTTGTCATCCCGAGTTCTTGACGCACCTAAAAGTTGATGAATTTCTTGCCACGATTGGGCATCCTGAGGTAAAAAAACTAATTCACTGGCTCGTTAAAATTTATTTGGAAATCGATGACGCCGAATATGTCTCAATCGTTCAGGATGAAATCCAGTACGGAGGATATAGTAAAGAGTTAATCGATTTGGGAACAGAGGCCCTGTTTAACTACGGAAATAAATATAACGAGAAGGTCATTGGCCGAATGCTCAAAGACTACCAGTTAATGCTGAAGATGGATCTACTAAGAGTTCGACGAAAAGATCTCGTCGAAAAACAGAAGACCTCACCAACTCAGCAAGAAGTTGATTTAATTTTGAGTGAAATCTCAAAACTGGATAAAGAGATTTTAAATCTCAAAAATACAGTGCCCTAAGTTTTAGGAGATACTATGTCATTAGTTGTTGCCTTTTTAAATTCTCGAGAATTTTCTCGTCTCGTGATGAAGGGTAAGGATCAAACCTACCTAACTCCAGAAGAAATCAATGATGCTATTCCTGCGAATATCGTAGATCCGGCTTCGATTGACCAAATCATGGAGAAAATTGAGGAAGCAAGAATTCAGGTAAAATCCCCTGAGCTTGAAGAAGAAGAATCAGACAAGGCCAGCACAGAAGTTGCTGAAGATCCTTTAACTGTTGATGAGGAAGCTGAGCTTCGTGCCTCTTCTAGTGATCCAGTTAAACTTTATCTTAAAAAGATGGGGTCAGTGGCCCTCCTAACTCGTGAAGGCGAAGTAAAAATCGCTAAAGAAATCGAGGAAGGTGAAAAAGAAATCGTTCTCTCTTGTCTTAAGTCAAAACATGCTCTTGAAGAGATCGTAAAACTTAAGAATAAAGTTGTTCAAGCTGAAGAGCAGAATGAATACGTGAAAGACCTCGTTCGTGGTCTAGATGATGAATCTTCTGAAAAAGAAATTCATGATACTCGCGATAGAATTTTTGCTGTCGTTGAGCACGTGAAAGATCTTCTTTCTAAAATCGTAAACGAAGACGGAACTTTAAAGAAGCTCGATAAAGAAGAGCAAAAGATGATGGATAAAGTTGGTGAGGAGCTTGTGGACCTTACGTTCAACCGTAAGATCATTAACTCTTTTACTGAGCCAGTGAAGTCTTACTACCTTCAATTCCGTGAACTTTATGAACAGCAAGAAAGAATTTATAAGTTTCTTGAAGTAAATGATGATGATGGTTACAAGGTTCTTTATGACCGTTTAATGGAAGATGATTCCTTTAAGCGTGAACTTGCTCGTAATCTTTTCACAACAGATGCAAAAATCGAACAGATGATCAGAACTCAAGAAGATATTCTTCGTAAGCTTCGTCGTCTCGCGATCGATGCCGGTATGGCGTTTGAAGACATTCAATCTGTTTATAACATCATCGTAACTGGTGAAGAAAAAGCGGATAAAGCAAAATCTCAACTCGTGGAAGCGAACCTACGACTTGTGGTCTCCATTTCTAAAAAATATACCAACCGTGGTCTTCAATTCTTGGATCTTATTCAAGAAGGAAACATCGGTCTTATGAAAGCAGTGGATAAATTCGAGTACCGTCGTGGATATAAGTTTTCAACTTATGCCACTTGGTGGATTCGTCAGGCAATCACTCGTGCAATTGCAGATCAGGGACGTACAATCCGTATTCCTGTTCACATGATTGAAACAATCAACAAGCTTGCTCGTACATCAAGACAGCTTATTCAGGAACTTGGTCGTGAACCAACCCCTGAAGAGATTGCTGAGAAAATGGAACTCTCGGTAGATAAGGTGAAGAAAGTCTTTAAAATCTCAAAAGAGCCAATCTCTCTTGAAACACCAATCGGTGAAGAAGAAGATTCATCTTTAGGGGACTTTATCGAAGACAAGAAGATCATCTCTCCAGCAGATGCTGTGATGAGTGTGACTCTATCTGAGCAGACTCGTTCAGTTCTTTCAACACTTACTCCAAGAGAGGAAAAAGTTCTTCGTATGCGTTTTGGAATCGGGGAAAAATCGGATCATACACTTGAAGAAGTGGGTCAGGATTTCTTCGTAACTCGTGAGCGTATTCGTCAGATTGAGGCCAAAGCTCTCAGAAAGCTTCGCCACCCTTCTCGCGCTAAGCTTCTTAAGTCTTACTTAGATAACTAAAAAATGGCCCCTTAAAGGGGCCTTTTTTTTGCCGACAAATTTTCTTCACCAAAATTTCAATTCTATTTAACTGCCAATTTTAGAAAAACTCTCTATACTGTTCTTTTGGAAAAGAAGACGTGATGGAATATACGAATAATGCAGTTTCCCTGAATGATTTACTGGATAAAAACTTCCAGGCGAACACCTTATTTCAAGCGCGAAAAATGGTGGAGCAAGGAAGAGTTTCACTTTCCTTTATGAAAGGATCTTTTGAAACCTACCTTATTATTTCCGGAATCATTGCTGAGAATAATACGAATTACGAATCTAAATTTAGTTTTAAAAGAATTGAGGGGCAAGATAAACTCACCACGAATTGTACGTGCATTCTTCCTCAACCTTGCCACCACAATGGCAGTCTTCTTGTTAAATTTATGGATCTTCAAAGTAAGCAAGGTGAGATTAAAGGGAATCCCATTTCTCTCAGCCTTCTTTCTCAAGAAGGAGTTCATGTCGAAAGATATGGAACACTTCTAAAGGGCGCACCACAAATACCTGGTGCCAAGATGAACTCTACCTTTAGCTCTCTACAGTATACGCTCACGAACAGAAAAGTTGTGAACTTCCCTGCTCCCTCAAAGTGGAAGGGAAAACTCATTATTAATATTATTAAGGCCTCTGAGCTAGAAGAATACAAAGACGTTATTTACATTGATGAAAAACACACTTATCAGTTCCAGTGGCAGAATGAAGAAGAGATCACAAAAGAAGTCTCTATTTTTGACGTCCTTTATCTTTATAACTGGAAAACCGGAGAGGCCTTTGATCAGCCGAATGATTTAAGGGAGCTCGTTTCAAAACTTAAGCTCATTGATACGATTGGCGATATTCAAGACTTTATCCGCCTGTTCTTACCTCTGAAAGATAAAGGGGTTGCTGAACTCTATATTGAGGGTGAGGCCTGGGAAAGTTTTCCCGTGGAGGATATGGAGTACCGATTCTCGATTAATCCTTCTCCAAGAAAGAGTTTTTTAAACCTTGAGCTAGAACTCTTTACTCAAGATCAAAAACTCGTCCCGATGCCATCTCCATTTCTTTTGTTTGTCAGCGAGCAAGGTTGGGCGGGAAGTTTTCGAACGAAGAATGATGCTCTCACTTTTTTTAAGACTCTCATTGAAGACTTTGAACGAGAAACATTTTTTCATAAAAAGTACCTTCATTCGGCCTCTAAGAAGGCCATCATGAATGAGTGGATCACTCTTATTATGAATGATGGAGAACTTCCTTTCTTTGATCCCACTTTTAAAAAAGTTTTCATGCTAAAGACGAAAGTCTTTAGGAAAGTTTTTACCGCGTTCTTAGATAGTTTTGGAGAACTTGGTTTTAAAACGTCTTTTTATTTTAAAGACGACAGAAAGATCATTTTTCAAATCCCAAAGAATAATCTTTTAGAAGGTGTGGCGAATTTCTACCAAGATCTCACTCCACTAAAGATACCAATCTTTTACGATCAACAGCAAATCAGAACCTGGAAGAGCTCTATTCGTTTTGAAAGAAACAAAGAAAAACTCGATTGGTTCCAGATGGATCTTGTCGTAAGCGATGATGATCTTGATGTGATTAAGAATGCTGAACTCACAGATAACTTTCTTCTCTCAAGTAAGGGCCTCGTTCTTCTTTCTGATGAACAGAAGGATCTGTTGCGTTTCATGAAACGCTACACGAAATTTGAGGGTGAAAAGAAAGAGCAATCAAAAGGTCTCTCTCGCTTTGGACTTTTTCTTCAAAGGTCTCGTATCTTTGAATTATTTGAACTTAAGCGCCTTGGGATTGAAGGGGCCCTGACTCCAGAGGAAGAACTCTTCTGCGAAAAAATCATGACCATGGAGGATATGCCTCAATACGATGTTGATCCTCGCTATCAAGACATCGCGCGCCCATATCAATTGGGCGGCTACAATTGGTTACGTTTTTTATATGAACATCAATTTGGGGCGTGTCTTGCGGATGACATGGGTCTAGGGAAAACTCTCCAAACCATCATGCTTCTTCAGACACTTAAAACGAAAGTTAAAAAGATTCTTATTATTTGTCCCGTGAGTATTCTTTATAACTGGAGAAATGAATTAGAAAAGTTCTCGGACCTTACCTACTCCATTTACTACGGAGATGAGAGAGAATTTAAAACAGATGCCCAAGTGATTCTAACATCCTATGGTCTCATGAAAAAAGAGTCCTTCTCAACTTTAGGTGAAGAGGAATTTGATATCCTTATCTTTGATGAAGTTCAGCACTTAAAAAATATTCGCTCTCTAGGAGCAAACGCTGCTCGCCAACTAAAAGCGAAGTTTAGAATTTGCCTCACTGGTACACCTGTCGAAAATGATCTTTCTGAATTCTATAACATCATGGATCTTTGTGTCCCTGGCGTGTGGGGTGATTTAGGAATCGTGAGATCCACATCTAAAAATAAAAATCGACTTCTCGCTCGAAGAACGGTGAAGCCATTTATTTTAAGACGAACAAAAGATCAGGTCTTAAAAGAGTTACCAGAGAAAATTGAGAATCACGTTTTCCTAGATTTTGCACCAGAGGAAAGAGACTTTTATCAGCAAAAGCTCAATGCTATTCGCGCCAATATGCTTGCTCCAGGTGCGAAGCGCTATGGTGAAGTACTAAAATCACTCCTAGAGATGAGGCAACTTTGTCTTTGGCAAAAGCAGCCTCAACTTCAATCCACAAAGATTGATTTTTTAATGGAGAATCTTGAGCAACTCGTAACCGAGGGTCACAAGACACTCGTCTTCTCTCAGTTTACGACTTATCTCGATATGATTGAAAATAAAATCAAAGTTGCTGGTTGGAAGATGGCACGGATTGATGGTTCTCAAACTATTAAAAAACGTGGCGAACAAGTGGAGCTTTTTCAAAATGGAGATGCTCAAATCTTTCTTATCTCACTTAAGGCCGGGGGATTTGGATTAAACCTCACGGCTGCTAGTTACATTTTCCTCATGGACCCATGGTGGAACCCCGCCGTTGAAAGACAGGCGATCGATCGAGCTCACCGTATCGGTCAGGAAAATAAACTCACTGTCTACCGTCCTATCATAAAAGAATCTGTGGAAGAAAAAGTTCTCGTTCTTCAGCAAAGTAAACGGGAACTTTTCCGTGACCTCATGGCCGAAGATGATGACGAGTATTTTAGCGGTAAACTTAATATGGAAGATTTTCAACACCTCTTAAGCTAAAGGAAGTTTTGATATGAAAGATCAATCAACCGATATCTTTAGTAAAATTCCTGATATGAATCATCATGAGTCAATTCTCGAAACCTCTCATGAAGAGTTTGATAAAATTATTCAAAACAGACGCTCAGTTCGAGTCTATACCAATGAAAAAGTTCCCCAAGAAGTGATGGAGAAAGTTTTAGAATGGGGGGTTATGGCACCCAACTCTTCAAACCTTCAGCCCTGGGAATTTTACTGGGTTCAAGATCCAAAAAAGAAAGCAGAAATTGTGGAAGCTTGCTTTAATCAGCCAGCAGCAAGAACTGCTCAAGAAATTATTGTGTGTGTCGCACGTTTGGATAAATGGAAAGAGATTCGTCACGACATGCTGACACTTTTAAAGAGTAAAGAAAATGTTCCGGCCGCTGGGAAAGCGTATTACGAAAAACTTGTGCCGATGGTTTATAATCAAGGGCCATTAAGTCTTTTTGGGTATAGTAAAAAAATCTTCGCTTCTATTGCTGGATTGTTTCGACCTGTTCCAAGGGAGCCGATGTCACGATCAGATATGAGAGTTTGGGCCGTGAAATCAACTGCTCTTGGATGCCAAAATATTATGATGGGTTTTTCTGCTTATGGATTCGATACTTGCCCTATGGAAGGACTTGATTCCTCTCGTGTGAAAAAGACTTTGGGTCTTGGACGAAACGCTGAAATCGTCATGGCGATCAGTGTGGGGAAACGTGATAAGAAAGGGGTCTATGGCCCAAGAATCAGAATGCCCAAGGAAAAATTCATTAAAAGAGTCTAGGTCGTGTATGACATTACTATTCGTTATCCTCATTTCCTTTTCCGTTTTCGCTCAGGACTTTAAACAAGAAATCCTCTTAACAAATAAAGATGTCATCTGGGGATTTGATTTTTTATCAGACGGAAAAGTTATCCTTACTGAAAGAATAGGAAAACTCTCCCTTTTTGATCCTGTCACAAAAAAAGTGACTCCCATATTGGGTGTTCCAAAAGTTTATGCCTACGCGCAAGCGGGTCTATTAGATGTGAGAGTTCATCCAACGAATGGCTTCATTTATCTCACCTACGCTGAACCCAAACCAAAAGATCAATCGGCGACGGTTCTTTCTCGTTTTAAACTAAAAGAAAATAAGATCACTGAATTTAAAAAAATATTTGAAGCAAATTCGAATGCGAATCCCTACCACTATGGCTCTCGGATTGAATTTTTAGAGGGAAAAGTTTTTATCACGTCAGGTGAAAGAGGCGATCGACCCGCGGTTCAGCTGTTAAATAACTACTTTGGTAAAGTCATTCGGATGAATGAAGACGGTTCAAGTCCAGAGATTTGGAGCCGAGGTCACCGTAGTCCTCAGGGGCTCGTTCTTCGTCCTGGAACCACGGAACTGTGGGAAGCTGAAATGGGGCCGCAAGGTGGGGATGAAATTAATCTTATTAAAAAAGACGCCAACTACGGTTGGGCGATTGTGACGTATGGAAAAGAATACGAAGGTCCAAAGATTGGTGAAGGGACAAAAAAATCTGGCATGGAAGACCCACTTATTTATTGGGTTCCTTCCATTTCTCCATCAGGGATCACCTTTTGGAAAAATGATCTCTGGATTGGGACTCTTTCAGGGGAACACCTGCGACAAGTAAAGCTTGATGGGTTTAAGGTGGTCTCTCAAAAAGAACATTTTAAAAATCTCTCTTGGCGCTACAGAAATGTGCGCGTGGGACCTGATCAAAATCTCTGGTTTTCAACTGATGAAGGAAGACTCGGAAAAATAATTCCTACAAAATAGTGGCGAGAACTTTTTTCACATCTATATCAAGTGAACACTTATAGTGCCCTAAGGGACAACTCTTATGCCCATGAAGCCCACAGGGACGACACGAAAGAGTATTTCCCACATCCACCACGACGGAATCATCACCAAGGGGCGTGTAACCAAAAGCAGGTACGGTTGAGCAAAAGATCGCCGTGGTTTTCGCGTTCACACAACTTGCTAGGTGAAGAGGTGCTGAATCATTTACAAAAACTCTTTTCGCGTTTTTCATAAGAGCAGCTGAGTCGAGTAAACTTAATAATCCACAGAGATTTTCAGTTTGTGGAAGATCTTTACGGATGCGGTCACAAAGCTCTCGATCGGAAGGTGCACCAATAAAATACACTTTCCCTAGCTTAATGAGTTCTGTCGTGAGTTCCTGAAACTTCTCTTCACTCCAGGCCTTCGTGAACCAAACGGACGCAGGGGCCATCACAAAATAGGGTTCAGTGATATAGGGAGCGACCTTAAGAAAATTTTTCTCTTGGAGTGGAAGTTCTGGTTTATAAATTTTGGAGTTATCCACAATTTTAAAACCAGGTATGAGTTCTAAATTTCTCTGAACTTCATGCCACCCTCTTGGATCCGGGATTTGGTGATGAATTTTTCTGGTGTAAAAAAAACTCAGAGGGTTTTGTTTAAACCCCACCTTCATTTCTGACTTCATAAGGGCCGTCACGAGTCCAGAGTTAAAATGCCGATGAAGATTAAAGACCATATCAAACTTAATCTTTCTAAGCTCCAAGATGAGTTTAAAGAGATTTTTTGTCTTCCCGTTTTCTTTACTCCAAACCCAAGTTTTCTCAATCGTGGGAAGACCCTGAATCACCGATTCATTCCCCCTTCTAAGGAAGAAGTGAATCTTTGAGTTGGGGTATTGGTCTTTGACGGCACGTGCAAAGTGGCTCGCAAGGATCGTGTCCCCTATGAAAGCGGTCTGGATGATAAGAATTGTTTTAGACGAGGCGTCATTCATAAGCTAAAATCATTGTATAAAAACTATGCAAAAAATCACAGCGATTATTCCGACATTCAACGAAGAAGTTAATATCAAGGCGGCCATAGAGTCTGTTCTTTGGTGTGATGAAGTGATTGTCGTGGACTCTTTTTCAACTGATAAAACAGTTGAGATTGTAAAATCCTTCCCACAGGTGCGTCTTCTTCAACATGAGTACGAACACTCTGCGGCCCAAAAGAACTGGACGATTCCACAGGCCTCTCATCCTTGGATTTTTCTTTTGGATGCTGACGAAAGACCGACTCCAGAACTAGTGACGGAGATCAAAGACCTCGTTAAAAAAGGCACTGATTACTCGGGCTTTTGGAT
>CAMAYW010000011.1 GCA_945862475.1 Bacteriovorax stolpii | reverse complement strand
TTAGTCCTGTAAAATCCAAGCGTAGACTCCAGTTTTCGTTGATGTAGAACCTAAAGCCAGTATTCCAGATAGCACCAACGTTACTTTCTTGTGTCAGTTGATTTCGCTCTGACTGAGGAGCGACAGTATCAAAAAGCTTCCTGTTGTCTTTCGTTGTAATGTTTCCCGCACCTAATCCAAACATCCAATCAAAATAGAAAATTTTATTAAAGGTATTTATCTTTGAATAGAACGGAGACCACATCCGCATGGCGCCCATGAAAGAATCTATTTCGCGGTAAAAGGGAAATGCACCCTGTTCCTTCACACCTTTTGCAGTATCACTTTCAGTAGAGGTATTTTTTCCATACAAAATTTCAACTCCCCAATCTTCTGAAAAAAAGTATCCTCCACGGATCGTTCCGCCATAAGCATCTAGGAAATCTTGGCTCATGTTATAGGCAGCAGTTGCCCCAATATAAACATTTCCATCTTTTCGAAATTTTCTATTTTGAAGAACATAAATTTCTTTATCGTTATCGAGCCACGAAAAGTTATAAAGAGAATTTTCGTTGGCCATCACGAGACTACTCATGACGAGTGTTACTAAAACTAAAAAAATGTTTTTCATGTTCACTTCACTTGTTAGAACTTTAGTCTTTTTAAAATTCTAACATGCCCTATAGGAGGTGCAAGTTCTTGGATTAACGAGGGCAAATGCTACCATAGGAACACTGACTGCAATGATCAAGATTTACTTTCCATGGTTCATTTTGGGATCGCCAAATGGGGTAAAGGTCTTTTCGGCAGTCTTCAAAATTGACGGTTTCCTTGATGATTTTTTTCTGATCCACAAAGCATAGGACCAGTTCAATGTCCCTATCCCTAGGGATCACTCTTAATTCATAAAGAGCATAAGCATAGATGGATAGCTGGAGCCAGTAGTGCTTAAGGCCCTCAACGGTTATTCTTCCAGTTTTGAAATCCCAAACCTGAGCAATTTGATTATCTTTCGGAAGAAGAAGAAGATCTGGAATTCCAGAAATCATAAAATCAAAAAACGGAAATTTAATCTGCTTTTCTGAAACCAAATGATAATCGTCAGTTTTGGTCTTTAATTCATTGAGGGCCCAATGAATAGGTGCCTCATTTTCAGTCCCATGACTCTCCCTAGGAACTACGAAGTTTCTCTCAATTCCTTTCGAGATCTGAGCATGAATGTAGGTTCCTCTTTCTGAAGATGAGGTAACGAGGTTTGCAACTTCCTCTTCTTCTTCTTCGATTCTTTCTACTGAATTAATTTTTTCATCAGTTAATTTTAAAATATTTGAATAATAAAATTTCCGTGGGCAATCAATCAAGGCATTGAGTCTTGTGACACTTAATTCAGCTGAAAGCATTAACTCGGTTTTCCCCTCGCCCTTTGAAAAAATACCTACCGGATCATGGAAGAAAAGCGGCAATTCTGGAATACCCTCATTTAAAAGTTCTTTCTCAGAATCAAATTGAGGTAATGGTATGATATCTACTTTTTGAATATCCGTCGTATGATTTAGCCACGCTCTTAAACCTAAAATCCAACTGTTCTTAGGAATGCTAAAGGATTTTTCAGGGATCTCAAAATCAACCCATATGAGTTTTTTCTTGGCCCTTGTGCAGGCAACATAAAAAAGTCTCTTTGCCTCAGAGAAATTTTTATACTTAGCAAGTTCAGATTCAAAAAGATAAAGAGGTGATTTTTGCTTTTCACGTTTTGAAATATCGAGATACCAATGAAGACTTCCGGGAAGGTCTCCAAATAATCCCCCGTCATTTTGTTCTCTACCGTTGGTATAAATTCCTGCGAGGTAAACAGAATCAAATTCTAAACCTTTTGAAGAATGAGCAGACATGATTTGAACCATGTGAGAATTATGACCAGATCTCAAATCGAGGCTCAATCGATCATTATTTCCTCTCACAAGCTGAGTCATAATCGATTCAGGGTCTTGATGATAGAGCTCAGCAAATGTTTCAATCGTCTCTAGATTTATATCTGAATTCTCGTTCGAAATATTAAGCTTAAAAATAAATTTCTTGAACGCTTCAACTAATCCCCAGTAGTGACAATCAAAATCAAATTGGTCTAAAAGCGATACTGAAAGATCCTCCTCAATTCCCAAGATTTGTAAGTAATGACTTATTAAAAAAACAGGAAAATGATTCTTCGTTGTAAGATTATTATCAAATTTTCTTTTGAGAAGAGAGATAAAGATCCCTAGAAGTGGATCATCAACAAGGTCTATTTTAAATTGGGCGGTAAACCCTATTTCATTTTTCATGAGTTCGCGAATAAGTTCTCGACTTGGACGAAGTTTACTATAGAGGATGGTGCAGACGTTTTGAGTTGTCTCGCGTTCTTTTTTTATGGCCTCTGTAAGAACAATCGCCTCAAGATGATTGATATCATCGTTTTGAAATTTTCCCTTCTCTTCTAAATCCCGTTTTAAAGTGGGTGAATAAATTTCAATTTTTCCAACTTCATCCTTACTTGTTTCATCCGGAATATTTTGATCTTCGGCATTCACTGAAAAGGGATCATGCCCCTCGAAATTTTGTCCTAAAGGTAAAAGTGTTCTAAATAATGAATTATTAAAATTTATAATCTCAGGGAGAGATCGATAATTATTAGCAAGACTTCTCACCTGGGGAACAAGTTCAGCACAATCCTGGAAAACAGATAACTCTCCACCTCTAAACCCATAGATCGCCTGCTTCGCATCTCCCACACAAAATAAGTTCTTAAAATTGGATCCAATCAAACTTCGAATGATTTGGAACTGAACGTAAGAGGTGTCCTGAAATTCATCGACGATAAAATAATGGAAGGTTTTTTGTATTCTTTCGCGATCTGGAGCATTTTCTAGGCCCAAAAAAACATGGTACTCGATGTCTCCAAAGGTCATTCCTTGGTTGGGATCAAGTCTCGAATCAATAAAACGGAAAATATCCAAACATAGATTCATCCAAGGCAGAAACTTTGATTCATAATGCTCAAGATAATCATCTAGAACATCTCTCCAGTTATTTACCCAATCTCTTATTTGAGAAAGGCCTTCTTTTGCGGCGTCCGAAGCTGGGGACTTTTTCTTTGCCGTTCTTTCTCCATCTAATTTTTTTATAAGAGAAAAAAGGTTTTTATAAATATTAAACTTTTCCACACTATCCACAACAGGAAGGCCCGTTTCTTGAAATGTGGCCACGACTTTCTCGAACGCCGATCTTTCTTGTGGAGAATCTATTTCAAGTGACTGAACAGCCAAAAGAGAGTCATCGAGCTTATTTAAAGTGAAGGATTGAGTAAGAAGCTCTTGAAGGGAGTCGGGAGAAACTCCTTTGAAATTAAACTTTTTCCATGAAAGGCGAAGACCGGGGTCGCTAAAAATGTGGGCAAAAGAAGATAGGAGCGCCTTTTTTTCACGAATGACGATATCTAAAACATCCTGATTCACTTTGTCTGAACTGAGCTTGAACCACTCCTCAACAAGCTTTCTCACCTGATCAGTTCTTTCAAGATCAAAAATGATCTTTGCCTCAGTAGACAAATTGGGAAAATAACCCAAGGTAATTAATTTTCGGCAAAAGCCGTCGATCGTTGTCACTGTTAATATAGGCAGTAATTCATTTGAGATCATCCAGTATTTTTGATCTTCATGCACAGTAAGAGATCTTTCCTCAAATTTTTCGGAAAGTCGTATACTCATCTCTCCAGCGGCTTTCTTAGTGAAAGTCATCATCACAACTTGTGAAAACTTTTGTCGTATAAATTCTTCAAATGAAGAAGCTGGCCGTACTTTAAATTCACTTATCCAGGAGCTCGTTAAATATAAAATGTGCTCCACAAGTACAAAGGTTTTTCCCGAGCCTGCTCCGGCCCTTAGAAGAACTCCGCCAGTGTGTTCAATAGCAAGACGCTGCTCAGGGTTTGCAGATTTACTCATCTTGAGTCTCACTTTTTAAGCAAATCTTATTAATCTCACAGTAGGTGCAGACTGAATTTTTTCGAGGTTTCGCTGGAAATAGAACTTCACCCTCAATCGATTCTTTTAATAACTTACTAAACTCAACGTATTCATGAAGTTTTTCATCGAATTCATCTTTAAATTTATGAATTTTACATAACTTTTCGGATTTTATTTTAGAAATAAAATCCTCATTAGAAGTCAGAAGTCCAGATTTTGTAAAATCATCTAATACAACAAAGCCCATAACAATCTGCTTCTTATTAAAATCTGCTATTTTAGACTTTGCAGCCTCGGCATAAACCCAAAGTTGAATGGACTTATAATCAACGACCTCCGTTGCTGAGGAGGCACTCATTTCAGTTGACTTAAAATCGAGGAGAAAAAGATGCTGGGCACTGATGCCGACACAGTCTATCCGCCCCTTTATCGGAACAGGCTCATTTTGTTCAAACGGATACTCAAAGGTCCATGAAATCGATTCCTCACAAAGTCCTTCAAGTTTTCTTATAAATTGAATCCCATTCCAAGCTCTGTGATGAAAAGTTAAAAGCCTTTCTCTTAATACATCCACAGGTAATTTTAGATTGTTTTGAATGATATATTTATGAACTATTCTTTTTGTGAGACTTGAAAAATCTTGATCTTGCCATCCTTCTTTGAAAAAAGTTTCAATTATTTCGTGAAGGATAGTCCCTGAGATCATGGGATCAAAATCTTTCTCTAAGTGTATGTTGGGGAAGATTTTATCCACATAATTATAATAAAACTTTCGAGGACAATCGATATAAGCCTGAAGCTTACTTGCGGAATAAGAACCCTGGAATGTTTTATTGATGGAACGGGCGAGTTGATCCCTTATTTCCTTGGATGAAGATATTGTTCTTTTTTCTATTTTTTCAATTTTAACTTTGGAAAACATTCTCTTCCAAATTAAGCTATGCTTTTGGATGCCTTCATTCATCAGAACAATGGCGTCAGAGTGACTTAAGAGATCTCTAAACTCCCACTCTTTAAATAGGAGCTCTAGTTCATTCCGCTTAATAGGCCCAATCGCAGAAAGTGCTTTTAAAATAGTTTCTGAATAATTTTGAGTAAGACTTTGTATTTCCTGAAACCGTTCATCAATACAGATAAGGACTTTTCTTTTTCGATCGATGTCCTCCAAGCTAGACATGTCTTTTAAGTCTATGGAAAGCCTTCGTTCTGAAACAGGAACAAAGGAGGTTCTTGGCTGATTAAGGTTAACCACTTCAGCCAAAATTTTAAGAAGGAAGGAATCAATCACAAGGGGATCAGTAAATTCAGAGATAAAACTCAAGGCTTCGATATAAAGCTGATATGTTTTGATCTTTTTAGGATTAAGTTGTTGGTGAATTTGTTTCTGGCAATAGTCCAATAATTCTAAATGCGTACCTTGAAAGGATTTTAATTCCTCACTAATTTCAGATAATTCATTCCTAAGAATCTGATGAGGTATTTTAAATCTAACGAGATTTGATGGGATCAAGTCTAAGTGTGATTGATCTAACTTACTAACTCCTAGTAAAACTTGTACTTCCGGTTCCAGAATTCTTTTTAATTCTAGAGATAGTTCTCTGGAATTTGTTGGAAGCCAGCTTACCTTTGGAGAAATGGGAATGCTGTCCAATTCAATTTCTTTTGCGTTTGAATCAGATATCCAACTTATCCAATCACTCTTTTTTATTTTTTCCTTTAATTCGAGAGGAAAAGGAATGATCACTTTATAACGAATTGAGAGGGCCTTCAGTAGATCAATTTGCTGGCCGTTAAGGTGCTGGAAGCCCCAAAATATGAAAATTCTCTTCAGTTCATCCTTTTCTTCTTCAGATCTTAATCTTTCCGCTACCATTTGATAGGCGCCATGTTCATCTTGATGGCCAAGATTTTCCAAGAGGGCCCAAAACATCTGAACAGCACGCCTAATGATCTCGGGTTGCTCATCTAATACTGAACTCAGGGCCTCTTGATTCAATGTAAAACTTCTAAGGTCAGAGAAGAGATTGTAGGCCTGGTTAAATTGTTCAAACTGAAGTTCTGGTAAAATTCTATTTTTTAGAATGCCGAATATGAGTAATAACTCGGACTTTCTTTTAAGTTGGGGTCTCTGTTCTTTATTCCACAGGGACTCAATCAGATTTGAAGTAAATTTAGCGATTGTTAAAACATCAATCCCTTGACTACCAGTTAAACGAGTCCGTAATCCATCTGCCTTAGAAGGACTGGGAGTAACAAATAACTTTTCCCCTTCCAGGGACTCAATTTCCTTTAGGAATTGCTGTTTTTGAGAGAAATAAACAATCTGCATCATAATAAAACAATTCTACCTTTCTGCTTTTGAAAGATTAACAAAAAACACCTGATAGGATATAAATATCAGATGTTGTACCCTACGGGAGTTCCAAATGTTAAGTACGAGCCGTCTCTATAGTTTTTTAGACCATAAAAATGGTTTTAACGTCCATTTCTTAGAAGGACAAAAAATCATTCATGACCTCGTACTACTGCATCCCATGCAAGGTTCAGGATTTGCTTACTTTCGTGATACTTTTCTTGGGTTACTTCCGATTATTTTCTTTTTGAAACCCCAAGAGTCTCTGGGTATCTATATTGACTCTGAGGATCCCTACTTTAGGCTCAAAATTGAAACAAATAGTGCTGGACACACTAGAACTCTCCTTTTACCTGAAGAATTTAATCTTTTTCCTCATAAAATAACGGGCAAAGTGCGAGTAACAAAAATTTTCCAGAACCAATCTCATCCTTATACGTCGATGATTGAACTGAATTCAATTGAAACCAAAGAAGTGATTAATAGTATCTTTAAAGAATCTTACCAAACAAATTCTGAGGTAATCGTTGGCGAAGCAAGTGATCAATCAATTATGGTCACAAAACTTCCTTCCACGAATGTAAATTCAAGTCTTGGTGAATCTCTTTCACGACAAGATTTTATTCAAAAACATTCACCGTTTTTTAACGGTATTTTTGAAGCGGCTACAAGTGATATTGAGCAAATTGTAAAATCATTTGAAGATAGAGGCTTTAGTTACATGACCTCGAGGCAGATAGACTTTTTTTGTCCTTGTTCTAAAGACCGGATGCTTTTAAATCTCAAAGGTCTTTACGCCAATGATCTCGATCATCTTTTCGAGGGCAAAGACCAGGTTGAAATAAAATGTGATTACTGCCGTAAGGAGTACGTCATTACGAAGCCTGAAATCCTTTCCAACTAGTTTATTTAAATGGATTGATTATCTTTAATTCTAGGCCCTGTTGTTTGGGGCCTGAAAGAATTCGATCGAAGACATCAGAGTCATCGTAAATCCCACAAAAATTTTCAGCTCTCGCTCCTGAAGCAAGAACTAAGTTGGTTAATTTAGTTCTCTTTACGTTTACGTTTTTGTTTTCTTTTTCAAACTCAAAAAAAGCTTTTCCTTGATCGGGAATATCAATAAACCTTGAGTCACCCGTTGTTAAAAGGACGAGGTGATCATTTGAATTTGTTAACTTCATCGCCTCACCGTAAGTCATTTCAATATCTGTTAAAATTTCTTTTGCTCGTTTGAAGTCTTTCTTTTCTATCGCCTCTAAATAAGAAAAATCTCTCACGATAACAAGATGTCTCGTGGATTTTTTAATGAGGGAAGAATAGATGGATTTAAAATTATCAAGAATTGAAGAGAGACAGATCGAGTCTCCGCAGCTGCGATCATAAGAAACGCTCTCTTGAGAGAAACTAATTTCTTCCGTGTAATGAAACGTTTGTGCATTTCCTGATGGCTTCGAGCGAACAAAAAAATGAACAGGATTTAAATAGGAAGACTCAGTCTGAGGACAAGAATTGAACCATAATAAACTTTGTCTTGGATTTGCTCCATTTTCTAAAGCAACCGTTTCGTAACCACTGTTTGAAATGTAGTTCCAGATAGGCCTTAAACTTGTATCTTCACATGAGTTTTTGATATTTTTCTTTCCTGTCATTTGAGAAAGGAAAGTTGATTCTGAAGAATTTCTTAATTGATAAAGGTTATAATTCCAAGTTTGACCGTAACAAATGGAGTCTTCAAAAGAAGTTTTCGTATCGGATGGTTTTAAAAAGCGAAGAGTTGCAATCTGTTCTTCTTCAAGGCCAGCAATTTGAAACCAAATGATCTTACTTGGAACAACTCCAAATTGGTGCTTTTTTAAATTTAAACTCGTAACTTGAGCACACCCCATTAAGGACAAGAGAATAAACCACTTCATACCGAGTCTCCTGAATTCACCTGATGATCCTCTACGAGAGAAGAAATGCCAAAACTTTGTTGAAAAATAAATAAATAAAAGAGAGTCGGAAATAAAAATAGAACTCCAACAGTATAAACCCAAAAAATCTGCGAAGCCTTACAGCTAAGAAATAAACAAAGAAATAATACCATCTTAAATAAGATACGTTTTTGGTACCTGGCTTTACCAACTGAAACAATCAGGAATAACACGCTGATACAAATGAATCCAATCGCTATTCTTTCAGCATAAAAATTAAAAAATGTGGCGGTCACAAGTCCGGCAATCAAAGGTATTCGTGACAATATCCTCTGCCGAAATTGGGACACATTGCCCACAATCGAGGTGACTTCCATTAATAAAGTTAGACTTCCAATGACGAGTGGGTAAGCACTAAAGCTTACAAAATGCCAAGGAGTCACAAGGTGAAAATCGGTAAGAGATTGCATAACAAGAAAAGAAGCTACACATAAATACACCAAGTACATGCTAAAACGGGCCGGATGGTTAGGTAGTCCAAACTGTGCGATCGATTTTATGAAATGAATCACGGCAAACAAACTGAGACTAAGATGAAATGTCGTGAGAAAAGCACTACCCATGAAGCCTTCTAGCGAATAAAATAATAATCTGATTATAAACAATTTTATTTAAATGTCTTACGATGTTTAAGTGTTTATTGATTCGGCGCAAAGTGAGGAGGCGAAATGGATAGTATGGAAGCTAGTCGACAGATCATGTGGATGATCCCGTTTTGGATGAAGGTCGTAATGTACCTATCTTTAGCGGTTGCGACGTATTTTTTCTTTCAGGGTCTAGTGGTAAAATACAAATTTATTACTGCCGGAAAAGATCCCAAACAAATTCTTCCACCAAAGTTAAACATCGAGAATTTTCTAGTAACGATTTTCTTCCAAGGAAAAGTTCCGAGAGATGGTTTTGTAAATGTTTATCACTCTATGATTTTCTGGGGATTTCTAACTCTTTTCATCGCCACTGAGTTAGTCGCCATTCATGCTGATACTCCATTCAAGGTGTTTAAAGGAACAACTTACAAAGTCGTCTCTTTCCTCGCTGACGTTGGAGGGATTTTTGTTCTTTTAGGTATTGGTCTCGCCTACTACAGAAGATATGTGGTCAAAAAGAAATTTTTATCCGCAACGAATCCCAATCAAGAAAAATTTATGTACGGAATGCTCATTGCACTTGTTGTGATTGGTTACGTTCTTGAGGCGATCAGAATTTTTGTTACTAATATGCCTGAGGGGGAAAGATTTTGGTCTCCTGTTGGGTATACATTTGCCGCCATGGTGGGAATCGTTAGTCCTTCTCAAATTTTTTTAGCGAACACTTATAAGACACTTTGGTTACTTCACATGGTAAACACCATGTTTTTTGTTGCAGCATTAACTCACTCTAAATTTTTCCATATTCTTATATTGCCTCTCAATGCTCTTTTAACTCCTGCTCGTCGAGGAGCCGTTCTTAATCCGATGGATTTTGCCAATGAAAGTGCTGAGACATTTGGACTTGGGAAACTTTCTGAACTCACGATGAAGCAGCGTCTTGATACACTTGCTTGTGTTGAATGTGGTCGATGTACCCAAGTTTGTCCGGCCAACCAAGCTGACAAACCTCTTGACCCAAAACTCATCATCACAAAAATGCGCGATACCATGGGTTATCAAGTGAATGACAAAGTTCACGAGATTAAAGATGTGGATTTGTGGGGCGAAAACCCATTGTATGCTTCTAATGAGCTTGATGCGTGTACGACTTGTGGAGCTTGTATGGAAGAGTGCCCCGCCAATATCGAGCACGTCCAAGTCATTATGGACCTTAAGCGTTACAAGGCGCTCACTCTTGGAGACCTTCCTCCTGCTGCGGCCGATGCAGTTAATAAAGTTAAAAAGAACGGAAATCCTTGGGGAATTGCTCAAGAAGATCGTTTTAATTGGGCCCAAGGAATGGAAGTTCCGGTAATTGAAGCAGGGAAAAAAGTTGATTACCTTTACTATGTTGGTTGTGCTGGTTCCTATGATGGGTCCAATCAAAAAGTCGTAAAGGATACTATTAGCTTACTTAAAAAAGCCGGTGTTTCTTTCGCTGTGATGGGGAAAACTGAAAAGTGTAACGGAGATCCTGTGCGCCGTTTTGGAGATGAGTACTCCTTCTATGAAATAGCCATCGAAAATATTGCTAACATGAGACAGTACACTTTCGATAAAGTTGTAACTCATTGTCCACACTGCCTTCATACAATCGGAAAAGAATACGCTAAATTTGAAGATGGTAAGTTTGAAACTGTACACCATACTGAACTTCTATCGGAACTTTTGAGATCAGGGAAACTAAAGGCCCTAAAAGATGTTGCAGGCGAGCTGACTTTTCATGATCCATGCTATTTAGGTCGTCACCACGGAGAATACAATGCTCCGAGAGATATTTTAACCTCAATTCCTGGGGTAAAATTGATTGAAATGCAAAAGAACAAAGATAAGGCCCTCTGTTGCGGTATGGGTGGCGGTAACATGTGGTACGAACTTCCAGAAGGTAAACACCTAGCGGAAAATCGACTAGAGCAAATTGGTGAAACCAAAGCACCAAAACTTGCCACATCGTGCTCATATTGTATGATTAATTTCAACTCCTCTAAAGGACATGTTTCTACTACGGAGAACCTGCAGGTTGAAGACGTTGCCTCGATTTTGGCGAAATCAGTTTTATAATATTATTTTAGGCACGGCCCTTTCTGGGCTGTGCCTTTCTTCATTTGCTCAAACAACTCCCCTAGAATCTCCTAAGCAAGTTGAATATCCTGGGATTATCCAAACATTTGAAAAACTCATACAAATTGATTTTGAAAAGATTCAAAAAAGAACAGATCTTTTAACTAAAAATGGGAAAACTTTCTCAAAACTTTCATCTACGACGAACTTGGATCTTGAGCCTGATTTCCTAAACTCAATCATTCTTCATTCAGATCCAGGCTACCTCAAAATGGCCTCAACGGATCGATGCCGTTTTTATGAGGCGATCCTAACCGATTTACTAAAGTCATCTGATGGTAAAATAAAAAACATCTTAATGACTTACCTTGCAGATGGAAAAAGAGAGTCTGCTATTATTCCAAAAAAGGATTTTCTTAGCAAAGTCGTTTCTGAACAATGTCCAGAAACTCAAAAGAACATCGCCGCTTTCCAAATCAAGACTTTTCCAGAAACTCTTAAAACAATCAATTTTGATATTCCAAATGGTATAGATCAGTGTAAGAACATCCATTTTGAATGGCTAACAAATCCCAAGACCCCCTTCATCTGCCAAATTCATGAATACATTAAAGAGGCAAAGCTTAATGGCGGGGATCCCAAGGATCTACAACAGCGAAAAACCATTAGTAAGATACTTGAAACGAAACTATCTCTTACGCAAAAAGATTATATTGAAAATGTTTGTAAGCATCTCGATGATGAAAATCTTTTCTGTGATGAATTCTTAAATGTTTCTTTTTGGACAAAAATTGCAAATGGCATCGAAGATAGCGTTTACGCTGAGGATATCTGTGGTTCAAATCCTGGAGTCATGAATTCCGTTTGCCTTGCAAGACTCAAAAAGGAACAAGATCTTTGTTTATATCCTTTTGGAAAGAATCCGGGATTAAGACCACAACCAAACTGCGACCAAATTTCTCTTGCTCTAAATTATTCTTCGTTCAAAGCAAATTTTCGCGACTGTCCTGGGAATAGCGATCAAATGATCGCCACAAATATGGGACGTATACTCAATCATTTTTCTCCTATTCAATTAGCTCAACAGGAAGGAACGTGCTCTTCTTTATCTGCAGGCGTAACGTACATCTTTAATAAGAAATTCGATAATGATGAGAACTGGGGTCTTGAAGCTTGTTATGATGACAAAATTAATGGGAAAGAAATTTGTAGCAAAACATTTTTTGGGAAATATGAAAATGATCCTGCTTCTTATACCAATGTTGTTGCCTCTATTTTAAAAGAAACAAGAGGGATTGATGATTCCACGAAATGTGAGATGGTTGAGAACACTGACTATAATCCAATTCTTTTAAAGTTTAAATCGGGATGCTTTATCGTCTTCGAAAAAGATAATTGCCATATCTCACAGTGCAAACACAAGATCATCCTTAATGATAGGCCAGTTGACCTCGTAAGAATCAAGGGAAAGGCCAATCTCGCTTATTTCCCTTCGAATGTAATGAGCGAAAGGTTTTCACAGCACTATCTACTAACTAGAGATTTTAAAAAGAGTGGTCGTCAAATTTCAAATTTATCTTCCGTTCATGCCTTCTTTAAGAAAAATTCGAAAGGCATTATTCATGGAGTTGGTTGCGCTGAGGACCTACTCCCAAGTTTTTTCAAAACGTATGCCTTAAATCAATGTACACCTATGCCATTCATTGTTAATGGCGTTATTAAAGACAAGGACAAAGTAACCTTCGTAACCAGAACCGCAGGCGACTCTCTTCAAGCTCCAAGACTCATTAGTTGGAGCTCTATTTATTCTGCTGTTAAAAGTTATCAAAAGAAACATCCTATAAAACAATGGACGATGTATGGTCTGGATTAGTTTTATACTGATATTGGGTCGTTTATGGGCAAATGAACTTCCCGCTTTATTAACAAAACACTCCAGTGAGACGTTAAGATATATCAGTATGGATGGACGTTACGCTTACGTTCAAAAAAACCTGGGGTCCTTGGTCTTGTCAGTAGTTTTCGTAGTATCGATTTTATCACTGATAACCAAAACAATGACTTTCTTGTCACTTCTTCACCTTATAAAGGTCGACTCTTAATAGAGTCCATTCCAGATGCTCATATCGAAATGAATCTTCATAAGAACCATAAATTATCTGTTGTGGATTATGGAAATACAGTAGTGAGAGGAGTTGGCTTTGGAAGAAATCCCAAGCTTCATCTTAAAGATGAGTGGTTAACCTACTACGACACGTCATCAAAAGTTATTCGTATTGAAAATCTTGTGACCCAAAAAAAATATGATATTAAGCTCTCAAAAAAAGCTCATCCCTTTTTTATTCCAGAAGTTGAAATGATATCTTCAAGGGCGGTCATTTATTCAGATATCAATGAAAACGGTTATGCTGCTCTTATTTCTTATGATCTACAAAATCTTAAAAGTGCTGTTATCTTTAAAAGTTCTCAATCAGCAACGCGCTTAGAACTTTGCCAAAATAACCAGTATCTTGCGGTTGGAGAATTTCCTTACGATGGGGTGAACAGAGGTTCAAAAATTCAAACGCTTTCAATAAAAGAATTTACGAATCTTTCTACTTTCACGACGATCTATAGCACTATTGATCAAGACGTGGGAAACATCGTTTGTCTTCCAGATTATCTCTACTTTGTAAAAACTCTGAGCTTCGACAATCAACTTAATATGAAAATCACTGAAGCTGTAAAGCTAGATCTCAAAACTCAGAAATTAGAAACAAAATCTAACTTAAAAAGTGTGGCCCAGATTATCGATATGGATGGACGAATTTTAATTCCATTCAGAGGAGCTTTTTACGTACTCGAGGGTAGGGCCAACATCGGGGAAGATATTTTGAAATCAATTCCAAACAAAGAGGAGCTACAAATTGATCTTTAAACTCCTTCTTCTTCTTATTCCTGCGATTTCTTTAGGTTTTGATAAAGACTTCAAGACAGTTAATGAACGAGTTCCGTTGGAGTTTAACTACCTATTTGAATCGATGAAAATCAATTTAAAATCGTCCTCTGAAAAAATTAAATTTATTGGCCTTTGCAAAGAGCTCGATGAAAACCTAGGTTTTCTTCAAACTGAACACATCTTTTTTCTTTTAAAATCAGAAGTGATTAAAAACGTTCTAGAATTCAAACATCAAAAAGTTCGATCTTTTGATATGACGACATCCCTTCTAAAACGAATCGAAGAGGATTTTAGTAAAAAAGAATCACTCCTCACTCCTTTTTCACAATGGATTTGGAGATCCACAATCGCTGAACTAAAACATCGCGAAACGATGGGCCTTATTACGAATAGAAGCTTTAACCCGAATCTTTTTGAGGGAGCAAAGAAAGTTGATGCCACTAGATTTTCTCGATATCTGAATTATATTCTTCCTTGGATTGATAAGATGGATAGCTTATCTGCTGCAGAATTTAATCAACTTACAAAACAAGTTTCGTGGATAATTTTAAGACGCTTAAATGAACGATCTCTCCTCTTTAAAAGATACGCCTCTACCGCTTCTACTGAGACCAAAGTGACCATTTTTAATATCCCTGCCAAGCTCCTTGAACTTCATCCTGAAGAAATTAAACGCATGCAGAGCGACGAAACTCCTTTGACCTTGAAGGAAGAATCACAAAAAGAGAAATTGAAGGCGATGGAGCAAGTTCAGGCAGTTAGTCCGGACGATTTAAGCCCACTCTCCGATGAACTCAATAAAGAATTAGAACAGAAAGCACCATAACACTCTGTCCCAACGTATTGGAATAGGTATAATCTCTTCGCCCTAACATTCCAAAAAGGACAAGTATGGCCCTCTCTAAATCCCCTTACCGCGGAACCAGGGATTTTTTTCCAAAAGAAATGCGTCTTAGGAATTTTATTTTCCAAAAGATGGCAGACGTTTCAGAGCTCTTTTCTTACGAGCCTTATGATGGTCCGCTCTTAGAAGAGGTGGATCTTTACCGCGCAAAATCTGGCGAAGAACTTATCAATGAACAAATTTATTCATTCACTGATCGTGGCGACCGAGAAGTGGCCATTCGCCCAGAGATGACTCCGACACTTGCGAGGATGGTGGCCCAAATTCATCGTGAGGTAACAAAACCTATCCGAATGTATGCGATTCCAAATCTTATGAGGTACGAAAAACCTCAAAGAGGGCGTCTGCGTGAATTCTGGCAATATAATGCTGATATCTTTGGAGCTGGTCAGAATGGAGAGATTGAAATTCTTCAGCTTGCTATAAGTCTTATGAAAAGTTTTGGTGCGACTCATGAACATTTTGAAATTCTTGTTAATGACCGTCGTTTTGTTGATTTTGTTTTCGGTGGACTGATTGGCCTTGAGCAAGGGCCAACTAAGAAACTCTATAAACTTGTCGATGCGAAAAACAAGATGGCAGCAGAGAAATTTTCAGCCGAAGTGAGGACGATAACTGGAGATGAGGAAAAAGCAAAAATTTTTGAACAATTTGTTTCTCTGAAAACGATTCAAGACATTAAGACTTTTGCAGATACATTCTCTAGTAGAACTCTTACGACGAGTGAAGTGAGTATTACCAATCACTTAAAACCACTTTACGACATTTTTGAGAAACTCGAATCGCAAGGCTTAACTGAATACGTAAAATTTGATCCCGCTATTGTGAGAGGACTCGACTACTACACGGGCCTTGTTTTTGAGATTTTTGATAAAAATCCAGAGAATCGCAGAGCGATTGCTGGCGGTGGCGCTTATGCGAATCTTCTTCAAATTTTTAATGAGCCCGCTCTTGAAGGAATGGGCATGGGGCTTGGTGAAGTTCCACTCACTGATTTTCTGACGACCCACAAGCTTCTTCCTGATTTCACGAAAGCCGATGTGGATTATCTTGTTGCCTATTTGGTTTCAGATGCAGAAACGAGTGCTTTCGAGCTTGCGGCAAAGCTGAGAGAAAAAAATAAAAAAGTTGAACTCTTCTTCGGTGAAGCAAAGCCAAAGAAGATTTTTACATATTCAGAAAAGAAAAACTTTAAGTTTATCTGCTTCATTGGTGACGAAGAATTAAAAAATGGTGAAGTAAAAATTAAAGATCTTGTAAATAAAACTGAATCGACTATTAAATTGAAGGATATCTAAGATGGAAATTGAGAATCATCTCCCTAAAACCTTTGACCCAAAAGCTGCTGAAGATAAATGGTACGCAAAATGGCTAGAGAATAAATGTTTCAAGCCTCGCCCTGGAAAGAAAAAAGAAACTTTTACTGTGCTCATGCCGCCTCCCAATGTGACAGGCAAACTTCACATGGGACACGCTTTAGATGCCACAACTCAAGATGCACTCATTCGTTATAAACGAATGAAAGGATTCGAAACGCTCTGGATCCCAGGCACTGATCACGCAGGTATTTCCACTCAAGCCGTTGTGGAAAAACTTTTATGGAAACAAGAAAAGAAAACTCGCCATGATTTAGGTCGTGATGAATTCCTTAAAAAAGTATGGGAATGGAAAGAGCAGTACGGCAGTGAAATTGTAAATCAACAGAAGAAAATGGGAGTTTCATGTGATTGGGACTACTCAACTTTCACATTAGACGAAATTCCAAACAAGGCAGTCAAAAAATTCTTTGTCATGCTCTTTAATGAAGGGCTTATTTATCAATCTGACTATATTGTGAACTGGGACCCCGTCTTACAAAGTGCGATTTCAGATGCAGAGGTTGAGCATAAAGATGTAAAAGGAAACTTTTATCACGTTCGTTACAAAGTTAAAGAAGATCCAACGATCGAACTAATTATTGCGACCACTCGTCCTGAAACAATGTTTGCTGATACGGCCGTTGCTGTGAATCCAAATGATGAGCGCTTTAAAGAACTTATTGGTAAAACAGCAATCGTTCCAATCTGTAATAGAGAAGTTCCTATTATTGGAGATGAGCACGTCGATATTGAGAAGGGAACTGGATGCCTTAAGGTGACTCCTGGCCATGATTTTAATGACTTTGAAATTGGAAAACGAAACTCTCTTCCGATCATTAATATTTTAAATAAAGACGGAACTTTCAACACGAATGCTCCTGAGATCGAAGGCATGAAACCTAAGGACGCTAGAGCTGAAGTGGAAAGAATTCTCACTGAGCTCGATGCGCTTATTGAAAAGAAAGACCACGTTCATCCCGTGGGACACGGACAGAGATCAGACGAAATCGTTGAACCAATGGTCTCTAAGCAGTGGTTCTTAAATACCACGGCGATGAGTGAAGCAGCAGTAAAAGCCGTTGAATCAGGTGAGATGACTTTCTTTCCCAAGGGTTGGGAGAATACGTATTTTTCTTGGTTAAGAAATCCAAAAGATTGGTGTATCTCTCGTCAACTTTGGTGGGGCCATCAGATTCCAGTTTATTACTGCCGTCATTGCCAAACAAAGTGGGCCGCTGAAGAAACTCCCGAGCATTGTATTGAGTGCCGAGATACAGATATTTTTCAAGACCCTGACGTTCTTGATACATGGTTCTCATCTGGACTCTGGCCTTTATCCACTCTCGGCTGGCCTGATGAAAAAGCGATGATCGAGAAAGGTTTTGATAAGTTTTATCCGAACTCAACGCTCATTACGGGTTTCGATATTATCTTCTTTTGGGTCGCGCGGATGATGATGATGGGGATGAAAGTGACGGGGAAAGCTCCTTTTAAACACACTTACATTCATGCCATTGTTAGAGATAAGCAAGGCCGCAAGATGAGTAAATCCCTTGGTAACGGGATCGATCCACTTGATATGGTTTCTCAATATGGCGCCGACGCCATGAGATTCACTCTTGCCGCAGGTTCTGGTTATAACCGAGATCTTAATCTTGATCCCGAGAGAATTGAGGGCTACAGAAATTTTGTGAATAAACTCTGGAACGCATTCCGCTTTATTCAGCCCTACCTTGATAAGGCGCAAGATACTCTTCCTGTAAAATCAGAGTGGCATCTTCACGACAAATGGATATTGGCCGAACTAAACTCGGTTTCAAAACAAATGAATGAAGCCTTTGATGTTTATCGTTTTGATGAAGCAAGTTCTGCTATTTATGCTTTTGTTTATGATAAATTCTGCTCTTGGTACATTGAGCTTTCAAAAAATATCCTTTACGGAAATGATGAGAAGGCGAAAATGATTAGAGCAACGATGCTTAAGTATTGCTTTAAAAAAATCGTGAACCTCCTTCATCCGATTGTTCCTTTCATCACTGAAGAGATTTGGTCATATCTTCAATCTGATGAATCAAACCTTCTTGCTGTTCAAGATTATGTTGAATTTGACTCCTCTCTTGTGAACGATGACGTTTGTGAAATGATGAATAAGTTTATTGATGTTACCTCTGGAATTAGAAATATTCGCTCGTCAGTGAATTTAAAGCCTAAAGATGAAATCGACGTCAAGCTTTTCACGGATGATCATAAGTTTGCTAAATTCTTGTATGAATCACGCCATTTTCTAAAAGATCTTGCGAATGTAAAATCTGGGACTATTAGAAATAAGAAAAATGAGCGTCCTAAAAAATCGGCGTCACTTGCGACGACTCACACAGAAATATTCATTCCACTAGAAGGTTTAATCGATATCAACGAGCAAGTGAATCGTATTAAGAAAGATATGGAGAAAACTCAAAACGAATACAAGAAGGTGGAATCCAAACTTAATAATCAAAACT
>CAMAYW010000010.1 GCA_945862475.1 Bacteriovorax stolpii | reverse complement strand
TTTGCAAGATACTCTGCCACGGGCTCAAGAGAGTACTTAGGATCAGCTTTCCCATCTGGTCGACCCAAATGACTTATCATCACTAATTTTGATGCTCCCTTCTCAAGAATCATGCGAATGGTTGGAATCGCCTGATCAATTCGACTGGCATCCGTGATGGTTCGGGGCTCAGTTTTTGTTAAAGGAACATTGAAGTCAAAGCGAGCAACAACTTTCTTACCTTTGAGATCGGCATCTTGAAGTGACTTAAGTTGCATGAGGATTCCTCTTTTCGATTAAAGTTTTTGGCCAATAAAGTTAGCAAGATCAATCACGCGATTTGAAAAGCCCACTTCGTTATCATACCAGCTAATGACTTTTACAGTATTACCGATAACGTTCGTTAATTTCGAGTCTAAAATAGAAGATTCTGTCGTTCCCATAAAGTCTTGTGAAACTAGTTCTTCTTCAGTGTAACCAAGAACTCCCTTAAGGTTAGTTTCAGAAGCTTTCTTCATCGCTAAATTGATTTCTTCTTTAGAAGCTTTCTTTTCAAGAACAACTGTTAAATCAACCATAGAGACATCTGGAGTTGGAACTCTTACTGCATAACCATCAAGTTTTCCTTTCACAGCTGGAATGACCTCTCCTAAAGCTTTCGCCGCTCCCGTAGAAGTGGGGATCATCGATAGGTTAGCCGCTCTTGCACGACGAAGATCTTCATGAGCATTATCGAGAAGATTTTGATCAGATGTGTAAGAGTGAACAGTCGTCATGAGGCCGTTTACGATACCGAAATTTTCAAGAAGAACTTTTACGATAGGAGCAAGACAGTTTGTTGTACATGATGCGTTTGAAATAATGTGATGTTTATTTGAATCATATTCCTCATTGTTGATTCCCATGACAAAAGTTCCATCAAGATCTTTTCCAGGAGCACACATAATAACTTTTTTAACTGTACCTCTCATGTGAAGACCAAGTTTGGCTTTGTCCTTGAAGATACCTGTACAATCAACCACCACCTGGACTCCTAATGAAGACCAATCAATTTCTTCAGGATTTTTGATACTGAAGAATTTAATTTTTCTTCCATTGTAAGAAATCATTTGAGTCTCAGCATGAAAAGAAAAGTCTCCCTGAAGTTTTCCATGGAGTGAGTCATGTTTAAGTAAATGAACATAGGGCTTAAAGTCACCAGGGTTATTGATGGCCACAACCTCGATATTAAGATTTGAATCTTTTGCAACTCGATTGAAATAAGCGCGAAGAATAGTTCTTCCAATCCTTCCCACTCCGTTGATACCAATTTTTACAGTTTTCATAAGACTCCTCATGTCACAAGGAAGTGACAAACATATAGATTTAAAAATTAAGACATTTTAAGCGTTTAGAACATACTTCAAGTGGGAGCTTTTGTGTAGCGAATTCAGGGAGATCGGTGTACTCTCAAATACTCTTTTTAGGCACTTAACGCACGAGTTCTACTATGACAAAACTATTTATTTCAGATTTACAGGGCAAAGAAGAAATTGAGTCCATTTTTTTGGTCAAAATTTTTAATACCATGGAAGATAAAAGTGGAAAAAAATACTTCAATCTTATCCTCACGGATTCTTCTGGGGAGATTGAAGCGCGACTTTGGAATTATTCGACTGAAGTTGAAAATACGATTACCAAAAATTGTTTCGTTAAAGTTCGAGGAAAGCTCAATTTTTATCAAGGAAGAAAGCAGTTTATTATCAACCATATTCAAAAAATGGATCAATCAGAAGTGAACATTGATGATTTTGTTATGAAGTCAGTGGAAGATCCTGAAGTCATGTATAAAAGACTTTTGAAAATTGTAGACGGCCTTTCGGATGTCTATATTCGAGATCTTTTAAGAAGTATTATTACGGATGGTGAGATTGCGAGACGATTAAAAATTTGGCAAGCAGGAAAATCGATACATCACGCTTATAAGTCCGGACTTCTTGAGCATATCCTTTCATGTACAGAACTGGCCCTCATCGTGTCTAAGCATTACAGAGCGAATGAGAATTATGTTGTCGCGGGCTGTATTCTTCATGATCTATGTAAGATTTATGAACTTACTGATGGAATGAATGTTGAATATACGGAAGAGGGAAAACTTGTTGGGCATCTTGTAAAGGGATTAGAAATTGTTGATCGTTACTCTTACAAAATTAAAAATTTTCCCCACTATATGAAAATGCATTTAAAGCACATTCTCCTTTCTCATCATGGGGAGTTTGCTTATGGCTCGCCTAAAATACCCCAAACTGCGGAAGCGTACTTAGTTCATCTTGTAGATCTCATGGATTCTAAGATGGGAACGATTGAGCAAGTCAAAAAGAATGATTCAACAACTGGCCACTGGTCTGGATTTGTGAAGCATCTTGATCGCATTGTTTATAAATCTGAGCTTCCTTATTACCCTGAGTATGTTCAAGACGAAGAGTTTCAAGAGAGGGCAGAAGTGAAAGCGGCCCCGTCTCCGAAGCCCGTTCAGCGAAATCAGCCAGAGCCAAAAACGAGTTTAGGAAAAATGCTTGGTAATTTTAAAATTGAAGACTGATCAATTTCTTGATGACTTGGCGTTGCTACCTTAAATGAATCTAAAGACTATTTAGACTAAAACCTAACATAAGTTAACATCGGTTTTTTTGATTATTTTTTTGAAGTACATTTTTCAGGCTTCAAAGAAATGAAGAAAAAGATTGGTCTAAATGTCTTCAGTACAAAAAATGTTGGATTCTTTTGAGAGATCAAAAATTCTAGAGATTTACTTCCTAAGAATTGAGGGCCGAAGTGATGCTTCGATGTCAAAGCACTATGGGCCTCTTTTTAGTATTGAGTTGAGTGAGATGAAAAACTATCTTCTTCATCGCGACTCGAAGGATTCGATCTTATCTAAAGTGTTACATGTTACGGAGCAAGCTTAAAAAAACAATCCAGAGAGTTTTGATAGACCTGCGTCTTTAATATTTCTAAGTCGATATTTTTTAACTCAGATATTTTTTCAGCAATAAACGGAAGGTAGTAGGGAGCATTTTCCTTTCCCCTGTGAGGGACAGGAGTTAAGAAAGGGGAATCTGTTTCGAAAAGAATTCTCTCCTTCGGTGTGATTTTTACCACCTCTTGGACGTTTTCTGCTTTTTTAAAGGTAATAATCCCATTAAATCCAATATAAAAGCCCTCGTTTAAGACAAACTCTGCTAGCTCCCTGCTTGAAGTAAAGCTATGAATGACACCCTTTCTTTTTAGTGAGGAAGTAAAATTTTTTAAAATACTCATGGTATCAAGATCGGCTTCTCGTGTGTGAATAACGACAGGAAGATCAGTTTCAACAGCTATTTGAAGTTGTTTTTCAAAGTGCTTTCGTTGAATATCTCTTGGAGAATTATCGTAATGGTAGTCTAATCCAATTTCACCTACGGCCACCATCTTTGGATCACTTGCTCTTTCGTTTATTTTTGAAAATTCGATCTCAGTCGCCTCTTTAGCATCGTGAGGGTGAATCCCTTGGGTGTAATAAATCTCAGGAAATTGTTGAGAAAGTTCCATCACCTTATCAAGATTCAAGGGATCGACACCAATCGTGATCACTTTTGAAATTCCAGCTTCAGAGATTTTTTGTCTGATCTCCTGAAGAGGCATCGCCTTTAAATAATCTAAATGGCAGTGAGTTTCAATGAGCATCTATTTTCCTGTCAAAAGATCTTCAAAAATTGCAAAAAACTGGGAGTTTGGAATCGTTCCCTCAATTTTTTTTCCATTCACAATAATAGTAGGGGTGGATTTAAGATTAAATTTTGTTCCCTGATTAATCGCCTCGATCACTTTATTTTTAATCAGATCGTTTTCAAGACAACCAGAAAGTTGATGTTTTTTAGAAATATCGGCTAAAACACCGTTTGCTAATTTATCTTGATTCGCAAAAATTTCATCGTGGATTTCAGGAAATTTTTTAGCATCACAAGCAGCGATCATCGCAGCATCACAGGCATGATCATGAAAGCGACCTTTTACATTTGAGTTACATTTCGCGTCCAAGGGATAAAACATGTATTGGATATTCATCTGTTTTGAATAGCGGCGAATGAGTTGAGGCATTTGTTCCGCTACCACTTTACAAAATGGACACTGAAAATCAGAAAACACGGTAATTCTAATGGGTGCATCCATCCATTTTTCAGTTGCCATGTGTATTTTGTAGGGAGACTCGATATCTGGTTCGCCCAAAGAGGGGAGAGACCGATATTGAGTAACAATACTACTATTGAGTTTAGATGATATGTCTTGTTTCCCCTTGGTGTTTTGGTACATAAAGAAAGATCCAATCAAGAGGAGTGAACTCCAAAAGATGGTCGTTTTAAGTTCTGGTTTCCAAGTATTCATTCCATGTTTCCACAAGAGATAGGCGGCTATTCCAGAGAAAATATAATAAACCGTACAAAAGGGACAAAGGCTCCCTAGGGCGCCGATAGAAAAAATAAAAAGAAAGAGGCAGCCAATAAAATTATATTTTGAGAGGGCACTCGCTGTCTTTTCTAGTGACTCGCTTGGCATAAGGCTCGTAAAGAGAAACATAACCCCAATCACTAATCCGAAAAATGAAATCGGAATACCCGCTAGGTTTGAGATCTTTGAATATGTTGCAGCATCGCAGTTAAAGATATTTGAAATATTACAGAGACTAGACGCCCCACCGAGAGTGGTTGGGTAGAGAACTTCATAAAAGTGAACCGTTAAATAAATACTAACGGCAATGATTCCAACTGCATTCATTATGAAGAGAAAATTCTTGCCGGTAATCCCTTCTAATGTGAGAGTTTTATTTTTTTCCATAAGATCATCCTTTTATATACAAATTCCAATTTCTTTCAGTCGTTTTATTTCTTCTATAGCTATGAAATCTCTCATCGCAACATGTGCAGTTTAGAGACATTTGCACGAGCACTTGGGGGAATCGCTTCATAATGAGGCGTTTCGCCTCTTCTTGTAAATTGAAAAACAATTTGCCTTCAATTTCCCTAAAGAAGGGACTGTCTGGGAAGTTCGATTTGAAATCGGCAGAAACTTCAAAGCAACAATCTTTTATGCTTGGGCCAATCATGACATTCTTGGGTTTTATCATTTCTATTTCTGGTTTTGCGAGAATTCCATTCGCAAGTCCGCGCCAACCAGCGTGGAGAAAAATCACTCCTTGCTCACCCTCGATTGCGATTGGCAAACAATCTGCTGTTTTTATAGCGAGAGGAAGATTTAATTTTTCCCAAGAAACAAATATTCCATCTGCCTCACATGGAAGTGTTTCAGGAGAAGCGATATCCGTTCCATGAACTTGGTGAGCATGAAAAATGGGAAACTCTGGCCTTGTAGTCCAAGTTTCAAATCGCCCTTGATTCATGGGCTCATTAAAGGGTTTATTCATAGGATTATTGTAGCCGCAAAAGTTAGGCTGAGAAAGCCTCTAATGCTAACTCAAAAATAGGAGGTCTCTTGCCAATAAAGTGTAACTTCTCTTTCGTTATAGGGTGAACAAAGCCCAATTCTTTGGCGTGGAGAAGCTGATAAGGATAATCCAATAACTGTTGGTAGATGGATGTTGGAACTTTTTTTAAATGAGAATCACTTCCTCCGTAGACAGGGTCACAAAGAATCGGTGTATGGAGAATTTGCGACATGTGAACTCGAATTTGATGCGTTCTTCCTGTCTCAAGGCGAAGTTCCATATGGGTTGCCCCATCAAACTGTTTAATGGATTTGTAGTGGGTAACGGCTTTCTTTCCGTTTTTCACATTGGCCGCCATCTTTTGACGGTGAGTCGGATGCCGCCCAATGGTCGTTTGAATGGTTCCGGAGTGAACATGCGGTTTTCCACCGACCAAGGCTTCATATTTTCGTTCAATATCATGAACAGAAAATAAACTCACAAGCCCTTCATGGGTTGCTTGATCTTTAGCTACGACCATCACTCCTGATGTGCCCATATCAAGTCTATGCACGATCCCTGGTCTTTTTTCTGATCCAATGCCTTTTAGATCTGGGCAGTGATGGAGAATGGCATTGACTAATGTTCCAGTGTAGTGACCTGGTGCCGGATGAACCACCAGACCCGCCGGCTTGTTGATAATAATGAGATGGGGGTCTTCAAATAAAATTTCAAGAGGAATATTCTCTGCCAAGAGATCCGTAGGGACTGCTGGAGGAACTTCAATTTCAATAACAGTTCCTGAGTTTGGCATTTTGTTGAGACTTAGTTTTGTCTCGCTGGATATATCCTCATCCTCAAACATTCTTTTTATAGTTGAACGCGAGAAAGGAAGCTTTTCAGCTAAATAGACATCAAGTCTTTTATATTCCTCACGATCATTTTCTGAGACGGTGAGAGTGAAATTTTCAGTGACGTCAGAGTCAATGGTATCGGCCATTATTTTTGAGACTTAAGTTTTTTGAAGTTCAAAAGATAGCTCGCTGCCACTTGATCAGGATTTAGTTTTAAAACTTTTGCATACTGATAAACATATCCTCGAACGTACACATCGGCCGGAAGTTTGGCGATATTATCATCCTCGAGTGCCGTGAGATGAGTCTTTGAAATACGAGTCATTTCGGCCATACGATCGATCGTAACATTCTTGTATTCTCTAATTTGCTTTAGAAATGCCCCCGTATAATCAGTACACTCACGGATTTTACGGTCCATTTCAGTGTTTTCAGAAAACTCGAGGCCAAACTTCTTTTGGGCAGTTAGCTTAGAAACTTTGGCTTCAATCAGATTCGAACTAAAATCCTCATACTCAATAGTATTTTTTGGACGATCTTCAATGGTGGAGATGGTATGAATTTGATCAATGTTTCTGATATGGGCAAGTCCAGATTGATTAAACCCTCTCAGTCTGTCGTATTCACGTCTTTTTTCAGGAAAACCTAAGATAGAGTACGCCTCTTCAATTTGTCCCAAAATACTTTCGCACTCATCTCGACTCATGAGTGAGTAAAGAGCAACGCTATCACCGGAGTAGGCATTCCTCGCGCGTATATAAGCATTCTCAATTTGTTGAGGGTTGGCATTTGGTTCAATTTCAAGAACGTCGTAGTAATTCTTTCTTTCGGATTCCATGAAATTTCCTCTAGGATTCAATAAGACGATTAACAATCCTATCGAAATTATTAACGAGCTTTGAGTTTGGATATTCAATAAGGAGAGGCTTACGTTTCTTCACACTTTGCCAGACGGACTGGTCGTAATCTAAATAACCCGGGAAGGTCATCTCTATTCCAAAATATTTTCTACAAATACTTTGAATAGAGTAGCCAATATCGATATCGGCTTGTGAACGCACCTGATTGATGATGAGATTTGGCCTAAAGTGAGCAAGCTCATCTTTTATTTTGAGACCAACTTCTGGATTCATCTCTGTAATTCTTCTTACGAGATCAGCTGGAGAAGTCGTTCCTCCAGATGCTAGTTTAGAATTCATCGCTTCTTCAATGAGAGGTTCAATTTCAGAAATTCCATCCACCATTTTTAAACGGCGATAAAAAACAGATTTGATGAATCGATAAGTGTTCTCAATTGAAGTGGGTTCAGGAAGAACAACTAAAATTCCTTTATCAGCAGTGATAAAAAAATCAATTGTATTAAACGCTGTTCCTGCGCCTAGGTCGAAAAGAATATAGTCAGCGTCAAGTTCATGCAGTTTACGAATGATTTGATTCTTGTGCATATGCTTAAGGTTCGCCATGCCAAGTTCATCTTGAGCACCTGAAATAATTTTTAAATTACTGATAGGTGTAGAAACGAGCAAATCTTCAAAGTTTGTCACTTTTTTTGAAACATAGTCTGAAAGAGTTGTGGTTGGGATAGGTAAACCTAAACATGTATGAAGATTGGCCCCACCAAGGTCCAAATCAACCGCAACGACCTTGTTACCCATAAGGGCAAGGCAAATTGCTACGTTGGCAGAAACAAGGCTCTTACCAACTCCACCTTTACCTCCACCAATGGCCCAAATTTTCTTCAGGCTCTCGGCCGGTAGTTCTGTTTCTTCTGCTAAATTCATATGGAAATTATATGAACCAAACCGTGGTTTTGGGAAGGTTATTTTATGAATGATTCCTGACAGATACACCCCTATATAAGTAAAAATCACCCAAAAACTAGACGATGAGGGGTGAATCCATTAAATTGGGGGAAATTGAAAATGGTGTTATGTAAACGCTAGTTGTTTAATCCTCATCTAAGGAGTCGAGATGACCACATCTCACGGCCAGAAATATAATTCCTCTTTTGAGACAGTCCTCCATAAAAGATCTGATCTTCATATACTTAGAAAGCTATGGCACATGTCGACTGGATCAGTCGGTCTTTTTATCTTTCTTAACTCAACTCAGTCTCAAACTTTTTGGGCCTCTGTTATTTTGGCCATCGCTTTGGCGGGTTTTACCATCGATCTTGTGAGGAATAAGGTTCCGGCCATTAACAAACTTGTGATTAAGTTTATGGGGCCACTTATGCGTCGCTCCGAAAAAGATGGAGTGAGTGGGCTCCCTTTTTATGCACTTGGTGTTTCTCTATCTTTGTTTTTCTATTCAAGAGATATCGCGATTGTTTCCACCATGTTTCTGGTTTTTTCCGATCCACTTTCATCCTTCTTTGGAATCCTTTATGGTAAGGATAAAATTCTTCCCAATAAATCCCTTCAGGGAGCAGTTGCAGGATTCTTTACCTGTTATCTCATCACACTTTTTTATGCGATGAATACGTCGGCACTTGGAACTCATCTTTTGCTCTTTGCGATTATTTCTGGTGTGATTGGTTCAGCCTCTGAACTCGTTTCAGCATTTAATATTGATGATAACCTCACCATTCCCGTGATTTCGGGTTTGGGCATGACACTCCTAAATAAATATGTCACAGTTTTTGCATGATTGAGCTGTTTCTACTTACGATCCCCTTAGAGTCTGCAGACCAACAAAAGCTTGAGGCGCTGATTCGTAAAATTCCCCAAGCTTTTGTGAAACAATCCACGCAAAACGGACAGACAAAAAAAGCTTATGAGTTTCCATCTCGGAATGATTTAGGTTTTAAAATTCTTTGTGATGCCATTTATTACAGACAGTCTGAACTTCCTTCTCATTCGAGTTGTTCATTTTCCATGACCCAAAATTTAGATCCACGGCTAGATGAGCAAACGATTACAATTAAAGACCACTCTTCGGCAGAGTCGTTATTTCTTGCTATGAGCTACGGTCAAAATATTAAGACCTTTTATTCGAACGAAAGAGTTCATGGAGTTAATAGAAATGGTCAATATCAAGATCATTTTCGATTTAGCTTCAGGTGTGAACGAGATCGCTGCCAGCTGAATCTCTCATCGAGACCAGCTGACAACAATTAGAATTACTCTTTAACGACGAAGTTACAAATTTTCCCTGGGACATAAATTTCTTTAACAATAGTACCTGCAAGGTACTTTGCGATTTTTTCATCGGCCTTCACTATTCCAAAGAAATCATCTTTAGAAATATCGGCGGGTACCTCAAAGGTTCCACGAGTTTTACCATTCACTTGTACGGCAATCGTAATGAGATCATCTTTGGCGAGTTCCGCATTAAACTCAGGCCAGTTATTGAAAGTGAGCGTTTCTGAGTGTCCCAAGAACGACCAAATCTCTTCAGCGAGGTGAGGAGCAAAGGGACAAAGAACAAGGGCAAATTTCTCGGCGGATTCGCGTGAGATTTTTCCTGTTTTATAGATGTGATTTGTGAAAATCATCATTTGTGAAATCGCTGTATTAAAGCGCATATTCTCAATGTCTTCAGTCACTTTTTTAATGAGCTTGTGAAGTTCTTTCACATTGGTAACTGACTCAGTAGCTTCGTCGATATAATTATTTTTATCGAGCATAAAGCGGCAAACTCGATTGAGAAAATTATAAACACCCTTCACTCCATTCATGGACCAAGGTTTAGTTTTCTCTAAAGGACCCATGAACATTTCATAGAGGCGGAGAGTGTCGGCACCATATTCTTTAACGACAAGATCTGGGTTAATCACGTTTCCACGTGACTTACTCATCTTCTCACCATCTTCCCCTAGGATCATTCCTTGATTCACAAGCTTATGAAAAGGCTCTTTGGTTGAAACAAGACCTAGGTCATAGAGAACTTTATGCCAAAAGCGAGAATAGAGAAGATGAAGAACCGCATGCTCAGCTCCACCCACATAGAGATCAACGGGCATCCAGTAGTTTTCAATTTTTGAGTTCCAAGGTTCTTTCGTATTTTTTGGATCACAAAAGCGAAGATAGTACCAACATGATCCTGCCCACTGAGGCATGGTGTTTGTTTCACGTTTTGCTTTCTTACCAGTCTTTGGATCAATAACATTTAACCATTCATCAATCGTCGCCAGGGGAGATTCGCCAGTTCCTGATGGTTCATACTTTTCAACTTGTGGAAGAACGACAGGAAGTTCATTTACATCTAAGCAGCGAACAGTGCCATCTTCAAATTTTAAGATGGGGAATGGTTCACCCCAGTAACGTTGACGTGAGAAAAGCCAGTCACGAAGTTTGTAATTAATTTTTTTAGAACCAAGTTTTTTTTCTTCGAGCCAAGAAATCATTTTTGAGATGGCGTCTATTTTATTAAGTCCATTTAAGAATTCTGAATTGATGTGCTCGCCATCTTCCGTGAACGCTGCTTCTGAAATATTTCCACCCTTCACCACTTCAACCATAGGAAGGTTAAATTTTTGAGCGAACTCGAAATCTCTTTCATCATGGGCGGGAACGGACATGATCGCACCTGTTCCATAGGTATTAAGAACATAATCAGCGATGTAAACAGGAATCTTTTTTCCATTAGCTGGATTGATAGCGTAGGCCCCAGTGAAGGCGCCTGTTTTATCTTTATTAAGTTCTGTTCTTTCAAGATCAGATTTAAGGGCCGTGACTTCGCGGTATTTAGCGATTTCATTTTTTTGATGATCAGTTGTGATGACGTCTACGAGTTTGTGTTCAGGAGCAAGCACCATGTAGGTTGCACCAAATAAAGTATCAGGACGAGAAGTGAAAACTTCAATCGACTCATTCTTTCCATCGACAGAAAACTTAATGATGGCCCCTTCGGATTTTCCAATCCAAACTCGCTGCATTTCTTTAACGGAATCTGGCCAGTCTAGAAGATCGAGATCTTCAAGGAGTCTTTCAGCATACTCAGTGATTTTTAGCATCCACTGCTTCATGGGTTTTCTAATGACTGGGTGACCTCCGACTTCTGATTTGCCGTTAATCACCTCTTCGTTCGCAAGAACTGTTTTAAGATTCGGGCACCAGTTCACCATCATGTGCGACTCGTAAGCAAGGCCCTTATTGAAAAGCTGAACAAAAATCCACTGCGTCCATTTGTAGTAATCCACATTCGAAGTCGCAACCTCACGATCCCAGTCATAAGAAAAACCAAGCATCTTTAGTTGGCGCTTGAAGGTTTTAATATTGTCTTGAGTTGTGATGTTGGGATGAATGCCTGTCTTCACCGCATGGTTTTCAGCTGGTAGTCCAAAGGAATCCCAACCCATCGGATGAAGAACGTTGAATCCTTTCATTCGTTTATAGCGGGCCATAATATCTGTGGCCGTATACCCCTCAGGGTGACCAACGTGAAGTCCGGCACCAGAAGGATAGGGGAACATATCGAGAACGTAATATTTTGGTTTTGATTGATCTTCAGTCGTCTTGAATGTGTTGTGATCGTCCCAGTATTTTTGCCATTTCGGTTCGATCTCAGAAAAATTGTATTCCATAGGGGATTTCCTTCAATAAATGAATCCCACAAGCTTAATGGAAATTGTCTTTTTTTAAAAGGGAGGAGGAGTGCGTTATTTGGATTATTTAAGTTTTACTACGAATGCAGCATTACCTTTAACTCGAAACCAGTCATAGTCTCTGAGTTCGGCCTTCACACCAAAGGAGTCCCGAATATAAAATGAGCCCATACCACTACACTCTGAAGGGTTGGTGTCGTAACAAGTGCCAGGAAGTCTGTCATCAAAACCAACAATCAGTATAACGTGCCAAAAGCCCTCGTCATTGTAGTTAACAAGAATGGGGCTTTGGTATTTTACAAGAGCATCTTTAATCGCTTGGACGTGAGATTTATTCAAAACTCCTGTCGTCCATTTATTTCCAAATTGGAAGAGCTTAATCGTTTCAATTTCGGGCAAATCGATCCTTGGAAGTGTGTCCATCTTAGGATGCCTATCCCAGACAGAGTAGTTTATGCGTCCGTCAGTCCATGCCTCGAAAGGCCAGTCACTAATGTGAATCCCTTGACCTCGAAAGCGATTCACCGGTGTATCGAAAAAGGATTTTTCTTGGCCTGTACTTTTTGTCCACATGCTGTGGGATTCGGCGAGATCATATTTACCAAAAGGCACTGGATTTTTAATTCCCGCTTTTTTATTGGCCAAAAGCTCCATCGCCCCAGTGTTGGCCATAAATAAACAAGTCGCCGCTTCACCTTGGTCTGGTGACTCCTGAACGTAGTCCAGTAACTCGTCATAATAATCCAATTGATTCTCCGCGTGAACGACGGATATCGAAAAGATCAGAATAAGCCAGAGAAGTTTCATCTTTTGAAAATATCGTGATGGGAAAAGCTTTGGCAACCGAGAATGGCCTAAGTTTGGCCAAAAAGAAAAAAGGGACCTCACGCATCCGGCGCTAGTCCCTTTTTCAGGGGGTATAAAACTCTATTAGACCGAGTGACAGTTGAGGGGGTAGGTCATCTCGTGTCCTTTAGGGCCAGTTATTGAAAGGTAATCATTAACATCCGAAAATTGCTGTGTGTTTTGGACGTTGATTCGGTATTTGTTACCGTCGATATAAAGTGTTTTAGTGAATCCTAAATGCTTTTTGTGAGTCCTAACGGATTCACCGTGGATAGAAGAAATGGATCTTGATACACCCGATTCGTCTTCTTTATGAAAAGAAATACCGTTATCTGAAATAGAGAATGTCTTTTCACCAAAAGCTGTGGAACAGCTTATCTCTCCGCTCGCTGCTTGGGAGCTCATGGAATGAATCATGAGCATGAGACCTAAAAATCCTAGAATCGTTGAAAGTGATAGAGTTTTTGTTTTCATATTTCCCCCTGTTATTTGGAAAAAGACGTCATCCTGCTGTCTCTCTCGTGCCATTAGGATTACAAGCGGGATGCCAAAAAAGTAGTCAGTATTTCAAGGGGTTAGGGACAGGGTGAAGAGGGGAAACTAGACAAGTGTCTATAGTTTGATCGTTCTCAATGATAGGAGATCACTTAAAACTTTCCTGGAGTGCTTTCACGGCTTCGAGTTCATTCAGATAACTCGACTTTAGAATTCCCCGGATGGCAAAAGATTTTTTTACCGCCCAAAGATTATAAGTGATGATAAGAGTTTTATTTTCTTTCATCGGTATATAGGAGGAGATAGTGACTCCGCCTTCAGTGTATTTCGTAAAATTTGTCTTTTCAGTAAGCATGACTGTCGAGGCACTTTTAGAAATCACATCAAGCTCTCGTGCGGCAGTGACTGCCCTCGTGACTTTTGAACTCGGAAGAGTGCTGATGTCATCTGCATCGAAATAAGAATGCATTTTATAAGTGAATCCACCGTCTCCAGGAACCGTTACTTTGTAGGAAGCAGGACCCATTTTTTTTACGATTTGTTCGCCCAAAACGTGAGCGACATATTTTTCATCAGACAATTGTCGATCATCAAAAAAACCAACCGGTTTATTCACAATATAAACCGATTTATTCACCACCATTTTAATATTCTTCTCTTTAATTAAAGACAGTGAATCAAGTTGAAAAACCTCAGGATAGTGTTGTGCTAACTCTTTGGGAGTTATGATTTCAAAAAAGTAGTGAATTTCTCCTTTTAAAAGTTTTTGGCTTTTAATTGTGAAATTAACATCATTTTGTTCAATTGGTTTGGCATTAATGGAGGCAGAGATGATTAAACATATGGTAGAAACGAAAAAGATTTTATTAAAATGAAGCATCTTTATGCCTTTGTTCGATAGTATTTCTATCGGATAATACGAACAAAACATTTAGGAAAAGTCCCTGAGGTAAAACATGAAGAGACTCATTTGTAGAATGGGAAACCCAATTCTTAGAAAAAGGGCCCAAAAGATCGATAAAAACAGCATAAAGACTGATGGTTTTCGTCAGTTGCTCGAAGATTTGAAAGATTCCATGGATCACTATGGCGGCATTGGAATTGCCGCCCCACAAGTTGGTATTGATCTTCAATTAGCGCTGATTGAACTTGAAGGTATCAATCGCTATGGTGAAGAAATCAATTTTCCGCTGACTTATTTTATCAATCCTGAAATAACTTATCTTACTGATGAGCTTCAAGGTTTCTGGGAGGGGTGTCTTTCTGTTCCTGGGCTTCGAGGTTATGTGGAGAGACCAAAAAAAGTAAGAGTTAATTTTTTGAATCAATTAGGTGAAGAAAAAGAAATCGTTGCTGAGGGATTTTTGGCAACCGTTCTTCAACATGAGCTCGATCATCTCGAGGGTGTTCTTTACATAGACAGAATAAAAGATTTTAAACTTCTGAGCTATCAAGAGGAGTTTGAACAGTTTATTAATACCAAGGCTTTAGATTGAATACAGAAGTGATGACGAAAAAAGTTGCATTAAAAGAGATCTTAAAATTCTCCTTCCCTATCATCTTGGGACAAATTGGTCTTATGCTAATTGGTACAGGAGATATGATTATTGCGGGAAGGTATTCACGTGAGTGCTTGGCGGCGATTGGGTTGGCCATTTCGATAGCAAATCCTATTCAAATTTCACTCTTGGGACTTCAGTTTTCCATATCTCCTCTACTTGCTCAAAAACGAGGAAATGGAGAAGACATTGGGAAGTATTTTTGGACTGTAATTCTTTATAGCCTTTTCATTTCTTTAGTCTCATGCCTTTTAACTTATTTTAGTTTTAAACTCGTTCCCCTTTTTGGTTACAGTGAGAATTTAAATTCAATCATCAAAGATTACTTAATCATCACGAGTTTTTCTTCTTTTGGAATATGCCTTTATCAGGGAACAAAAGAATTTTTCCAATCCATGGAAAAAACGGTTGCGGCCAATTCTATGGCGCTTACGGCGGCCGCCCTCAATGTCTTTTTTAATGTAGCCTTTGTCTTCGGAACTTTTGGAATGCCGGAACTAAGAGAGGAAGGTCTCGCTTGGGCTAGTTTATCGGTTCGGATGTTCATGGGAATAGGTTTATTTTTATTTGCTTATAAATGGTGGAGAGAAAAATTTATTATCGACTGGTCTTTCATGAAAGAGATTTGGAGTATTGGTGGGCCAATCAGTATCTCTCTTTTTTTTGAAATTATGGCGTTTTGTTCGGTGACTCTTTTTATTGGGAAGTTTGCAGAAATTCAAACCGCTGCCAATAACCTAGCACTTAATATCGGGTCTCTTGCCTTTATGGTTCCGTTGTCAGTGTCGGCTGCAGCTTCAGTGAAAGTAGGACATGCTTTCGGAGAAAGAAATAAAGACAATATTTTGATCTACACTCAAGTCAGTCTTTTTACGTCCTTTGTGTTTACACTTTTGATGGGTCTATCTTTTTATTTTTTTCCTCATGCAATCATGTCTCTTTATACCAGTGATGAACTTGTTCTTGATTGGGCAAAAAAACTCTTGTTTTGGGTAGCGTGTTTTCAACTTTTTGATGGAGCTCAAGTGACCATCTCTGGAATCCTTCGGGGATTATCGATAACGAAAGCAGCTTCAGTTTCTATTTTTATTGGATATTGGTTGATTGGACTGCCGCTCGGTTATTACTTAGGATTTTTTGGAGGTCTAGAGGCCCAGGGATTCTGGATTGGGTTGGCAATATCTTTGGCGGTCGTAGCACTGATGTTGGGAATTATTTTAAGAAGAAATGTTAAGGCCCTCAAATTTTGAGGGCCCTGAGATATTATAGAAAGAAGTCCCCATTACCTTTGACACGAGTATGGTTACACTGATGCTTTAAGACGCCACCAAAAATCCCAAAGATGGGCTTTAACCAAAATTTTTGCGGTTTAATTTTATAACTTTTAGGTACAACAACAACGGCAAGCTCCTTCGCAGGAACATCTCGACTGACTGTTTTCACTTCAAAATTTCCATTGGAATCAATATTTGAGTAACTATAACCTGGGGCCTGGCCTTCATAATATGTGTAGGGATGAACATACCAGCGATTCGTTTTTACATAAAAAACAACTTTAAATTTATCATAGGCCTCTGTTGGAAGACCCTTTACATGACCTTTAATATGAGAGTTTTTAACGATTTCATCCACAGTCACTTGAGTGGTTTTACATTCGTTTTCATATTCGTGAAGAAGTGTTGATGACTCAGACTTCGCCTGCACAGAGAGATTGAAGGCCAATAAGGCCATTATAGTAAGAATTGTTTTCATGAAAAAACCCCTTTTGGTAGATATTTTTATTCTCTCTGGAGTTAATGCTTAATACAATGAGGAGGTGAGAATTTCCTTGGTAAAAACTTATGATTGATAGAATTCTTCAGGATATTGAGCGAGAAGGGATCTCTTGTGTTCCTCAATTACTTGATAGTAGTACTCTGGAAGCGGCTCATCATTTTTTTGAAACGAATAGAATTCATTTCACGCCGGCCAAAGTAGGAACGAGTGATAATAAAAAACGAATCGAGTTACTCCGTGGGGATTTTTCTTATTGGCTTGATCCTCTCTTACCCCCTAAAGAACTGAACTCATTGTTCGGTTTTTTAAATCAATTAAAGACTGCAGTGAACAACCGATTTTTTTTAGGACTTCAGGATTATGAATGTCATCTGGCCTACTACCCGGAGGGAACATTTTATCGAAAGCATCTTGATTGTTTTGAAAAAGAATCTTCCCGTAAACTCACTTTTATTTTTTATTTGAATCAAAATTGGTCATCTGAATTCGGGGGAGAGCTTGTTGTGTACAACAAAGATGGTTCCCATAAAGAATCATACTTACCGCTCCCTGGTACATTTATTTGTTTTTTGAGTGATGAATATCCCCATGAGGTTAAGACTGCCACCCGGGAAAGAAGAAGTTTTACGGGTTGGATTCACAACAAGATGATTTACTGAGGTCAAAGATGCAATGTCCATTATGCGAGAGAGTTCAAAAAACAAATGAGGGATCATATCCATTTATTATTCATGAGTTTAAGAATAGTTATTTGTATTTAGGTGAACATCAATACTATGAAGGCTACTGTATTCTTGTGACCAAAACCCACTTTCGGGAAATGACCGATCTTCCTCAAAAAATGAGAGATGAAGTTTTCCAGGAAATGATGATCTGTCATGAGGCGATTCAAAAAGTTTTCCAACCAAAAAAAATGAATCTCTGCAGTCTCGGAAATGTAGTGGATCACGTTCACTGGCATTTTTTCCCACGTTATGCGGATGATCAAAATTTTAAAAATCCTCCATGGCTCCAAATGAATCTTTTTGATTCGGCCAAAACGTCACCAGAAAAAAGAGTCGAACTTATTGAAAAGTTGAAGCAAGTCATTCCTGCAATGTAAGTCTCTGTCAGATTGAATGTTAAAGTTATGTTAAGACAAAATAAAGATTGCCAAAGAATTGGCAGGCGAGATTCAATTTAAAAGCAAAAACTTATCAACATGGATGTGTATATGAAGTTTGCCTTGATCTTACTCTTCTTGAGTATTCACGGATGGGCCAAGTGGAGTGTTTCAACGTATAACATTAGAAACTTTGACAATGACCCTGGTGCTGGGAGAACAAATCTTCCTGAACTAGGTCGAATCATCAAAGATGTTCAGAGTGATGTGATGGCATTCGTTGAAGTCGTCAATAAATCGGCTTTTGAGACGCTTATTCAAACAAACCTTCCTGGTTATGCTTATCAAATTTCAAATTGTGGTGGATTTGGTAAACAACATCTGGCGATCGTTTATAATAAGAAGTCATTTGATTATGTCCGCCACGTCGAAGATTTAACCTTCTCAGGGCCAGATGCAAATAAGTGTGGATCACTAAGACCAGTTTTTCTTGTTACTCTCAAAAATAAGGCCAATGGAAAAAATACTACTTTTGGTGCGATTCATCTGAAGGCCGGAGGAAATATCCAGGCGATGGAAAGAAGATGGCAGCAATATGTAAAGCTCCAGTCACTTTCATTAAGTCTTGAAAATGAAAACCTAATTCTTCTTGGAGACTTTAACACCACAGGGTATTCACCTAAAGATCAAGATTACGAGAAATTTGAAACACTTTTAGGTCAATCAAAGCTTAGAACCACTTCTGAGACAATTCATTGCTCAAGCTATTGGGCAGGATTGAACGGTGGAGCTAAACATTTACCGTCCATGTTAGATCATATCGTTTTAAGAGATTCTCAATTTTCTCAAGTTGAATCCGTGCGAGTGGGTTCACATTGTGCTCAGCTAGATTGTAGAGAAGCGACACCGGCAGATTTGGGTTTAAGTTATCAATCTGTTTCAGATCATTGTCCTATTCAAGTTACTTTCAAGTAATCGTAAAATTCATCCCCATTCACATAAAATTTTGATATCCTTAGGAGGCTTAAAAACCTCCTAGGAATCATCATGAATTACCTTTCAAATCGAGTTCAAAAATTAGCAGAATCTGAAACCCTTGCGATGGCAAGATTAGGAAATGAACTTAAAGAAAAAGGTGTGAATGTTATTAACATGAGTTTGGGAGAGCCAGATTTTGCAACTCCTGACTTTGTGAAAATGGCCGCGAAGGAAGCGATCGACAAAAATTTTTCCTACTATACGCCCGTTCCTGGTTACAAGGACCTTCAAGAAGCGATCTCTAAAAAATTCAAGCGTGATAATCAGTTAAATTACAAACCAAGTGAGATTGTTGTTTCCACTGGGGCAAAGCAATCAATTATCAACGTGGTGATGGCAACCGTTAATCCTGGTGATGAGGTTATCTTACCTGCGCCATTTTGGGTTAGTTATTCTGAAATGATCCAATTAAATGAGGGGGTCGTCGTTCAACTTCCGACTGATTATAAATCAGATTTTAAAATCACTCCCGACCAGCTTGAAAAAGCGATTAATCCCAAAACGAAGATGTTCCTTTTTTCTAATCCAAGTAATCCTACGGGATCAATGTATTCAGAAAAAGAGTTACGTGCTTTGGGGGAAGTTTTCAAAAGACATCCACAGGTACTGATTATTTCAGACGAAATTTATGAATATATTACTTTTGAAGAAAAGATGTTCTCGATAGGATCGATTCCTGAACTCTCAAGTAGAACTGTCACAATCAATGGATTGTCGAAAGGCTTTGCTATGACAGGCTGGAGACTTGGTTATTTAGGAGCTCCGGAAGATATTGCGAAGGCCTGTGTGAAAATCCAGGGGCAATTTACTTCGGGCGCGAGCTCTATCTCCCAAAGAGCAGCACTTATGGCCGTGAGTGCAGATCCATCAATCGTTCAAGAAATGAAAGCTGCTTTCAAAATAAGAAGAGATCTTCTTATT
>CAMAYW010000009.1 GCA_945862475.1 Bacteriovorax stolpii | reverse complement strand
CAAGAGCATTTGTCAGAACTGTTTTAGATCGAGAGGACAGGGTTATCATCGATCTCAATAAAACAAATTCAAAAAGGGAGACGCAATTTAATGTTGAGGTGAATCCAGCTCAATTAGATCTTCCGTTTGGTATGAAAGTTTCGAAAGTTTTACCTAAAAGATTACCTATTAAGCTTGAAAAAAAGGCGAGTAAAATTGTTCCAGTTAAACTCCAATTTAGTGGTCAATTTTCCGACAAGATATCTCTACAAAATTTAGTTCTTGAACCTTCAGAAATCGAGGTCTATGGGCCTAGGTCCCTTATCCTTAATCTTAAAGAGGTACCCTCAAGACCTATTGAGCTCTCAAGTCTTCCAGGCTATGAGCAGGTTTCTGTTGAGGTTCAACTTCCTGATGATAGGCTCAGTCTCGTCAGTGGTGTGGGCATCAAGTTAAATTATCAGCTCAAAGCATCAACCTCTAACTTTTCCTTAAAATCTCTACCTATAAAATTCTTCACGGATCAACAGAAAATAAGTTCTCTTGTTAAATTTGCAGACGTTAAACTGCTAATCCCCGAAAAAATCCTCAAAAACCGATCAAATATCTCCTCTTCGATTCAAGTCTGGGCGGATATTCCTGAAAAGGCTAGGGGGCGGGTAGAAGTACCGCTAAAAGTTATTCATCCTCCGACCATGCATTTACTAGACGTCTTCCCTAAGACCATTATTGTGAATATACAATAAACTGGTATATTAAAGGCTGAATTTCATTCTTAAAGAGAGTCACTTTTATGTCAGGAAGAAAATTTTTTGGAACTGATGGAATCAGAGGCAAGGCCAATACTTATCCCATGACCGGAGAAGTCGCTTTCGTTCTTGGTAGGGCCGTTACAAGTTACTTTCAGAAAAACTTTTCTAAAAAACCCCTTATCATTATCGGCAAAGACACTCGGTTGTCTTGTTACATGCTTGAGCAAGCCTTCTCTGCAGGAGTCTGCTCACAAGGTGGAAAAGCGATTCTAACTGGTCCTCTTCCTACTCCTGGTGTTGCATTCGTGACTCAAAGTATGCGCGCAGATGCAGGAGTCATGATCTCGGCTTCTCATAATTCATTTGAAGATAATGGGATCAAAATTTTTGATCGGACTGGCCATAAACTACCTGATGAGATTGAGCTTGAATTAGAAAAAATGCTTATTGACCCTTCTCTAATCCCTCAAAAAATTGGCGATGAACTTGGAAATGCAAAAAGGCTCGATGAAGTTATTGGCCGTTATATTGTTCACACGAAAGCCGCTCTCTCTCCTCAATATTCTCTAGAGGGACTAAGAATTGTAGTGGATGGTGCCAATGGCGCTGGCTATAAACTTGCCCCTGTTGTTTTCGAGGAGCTTGGAGCAGAAGTCATATCCTTAGGTAACACGCCTAATGGAACTAATATTAATAAATCTTGTGGGGCCCTTCATCCTCAGATGTGTGCTGAAAACGTAAAAAAATATCGCGCTGATCTGGGTGTTTGTTTGGATGGGGATGGGGATCGACTTACGATTGTAGATTCTTCAGGCGAGGTTATTCACGGAGATAAATTAATTGGTCTTTGTGGAAAATTTTTAAAAGATAACCAAGAAATCGGCCCAACGAATGAAGTTGTTGGAACAGTCATGAGTAATTTTGGTCTTGAATATTACCTTAAAGAAAATGGACTTAAATTTACCAGAACTCAAGTAGGGGATCGCTATATTGTTGAACACATGAGACAAACAGGTGCTCTGTTTGGTGGTGAGCCTTCAGGACATCTTGTGTTTAAAAAATATTCGACAACAGGTGATGGAATCCTCGCTGCCCTCAAAGTGATTGAGAGTATTAAATTCTATGATCGAGATTTATCTGAACTATCAAAAGACATTGAACTTTTTCCCCAAGAAATGAAAAACGTCGCGGTATTAAAGCGCGTTCCTTTCGAAGAGGTTTCCGACATTAAAAAGGCGATGACTCACGCTGAAGCAAAATTAGGTAAAGAAGGAAGAATTCTTCTTCGTTATTCTGGGACAGAGCCACTTGCAAGAGTCATGGTTGAAGGACGAGATTCAAAACTCGTGAATAGTCTCTGTTTAGAATTAACTGATGCAGTTAAAAAGTCTCTAGGTTAGGGCGCATATGAAGTTTGCTAGACTTGGTGTTAACATTGATCACGTCGCGACTCTACGTCAGCAAAGAGGCGAATTTTATCCTGAAGTTGAAAGAGCTGCGGAAGTTGCCCTTGCCACAGGAGCTCACCAGATTACGATTCACTTAAGGGAAGATAGACGTCATATTCAAGACCGAGATGTACCGGTAGTTCATAATATGTGTCAGAAGTTCGGAAACCCCCTTAATCTAGAAATGGGTGCATCGGAAGAGATGATTCAAATAGCCATTAAAGAAAGACCTGAATGGGTTTGTCTTGTACCAGAAAAAAGAGAAGAGAGAACGACCGAAGGTGGACTCGATATTTTGGATCCAAAAAACTTTGAAAGGATTCAGAAAGCATGTGATGAAATCAAAAAGGGATCTCCCAAAACAAAAATTTCATTATTCGTTGAGGCCGATGAAGAAGTGCTACAAAAATGTCTTTTTATAAAGGCAGATGCGGTCGAAATTCATACTGGCGAATATGCTAAAGATTTTCTGGATAAAAAAGATTTGATTCATCATCTTCAAAGATACCGAAAGGGTTGTCTTAAGATGAAATCTCATGGCTGGGGCTATCACGCAGGCCATGGTTTAACTTTTGAATCTCTTTTACCTCTTCTGCAAGAAGGGGATTTTGAAGAATACAATATCGGACATTGGATTATTGCTGAGTCGGTTTTCATCGGCATGGGCCATGTCATTAAAGAGATGCTTACATTAATTAATCAACATCCGCTTAAGGGTTAAGTTTATGAGAATTGTCACTCACGCAGAGATGAAGGAATTAGAAAAAATTGCTCAGACAAAATATCTATTTCCTGAAAAGCTAATCATTGAAAATGTTGCACTCCTAGGAGCAAAAGCAATTGTGAATAAGCTTGGAAATGAAATTCACTTAGGTGAACTTATTTTCATGATTGGTAAAGGTTTTAATGGAGGAACTGGACTTGCGATTGCAAGGCATCTCGCTGCCATGGGACATGAAACCCGCGCGTTCTTATTATTTGATGAGAAAGATTGTTCTCAAGAAGTAAAAGATCAGCTAAAAATTTCTAAATCTTACGGAGTAAGAACGGCCCTTATTGATGATGTGAATGCTCTTGAGAGCTATTTTCAACAAAATTCTGCTCCGAAAATTATTATCGATGCTATTTTTGGCACCGGTGTCCGTCTACCTCTTTCACACTTTATTTCTGATGTGATTAATCTCATCAATCAAGAGAAGGCCTATACGATTTCACTGGATATTCCTACAGGAGTTGAGGGAGATTCAGGTCAAATTCAAGGGAATGCCATCAAAGCTGATCTTACTCTTGCGGTAGGTCTCCCAAAGCTTGCCTACTATCAAGCGGAGGGAGCTAAATTAGTGGGTGAGGTCGAAGTTATTCAATCAGGTCTTCCGAGAGACATTATTGAAAATGGTGGAGATAAATTTCTTATCGATAAGGATCTTAAAAAAGATCTTCCACCAGCGAGAAATAAATTTGGGGATAAAAAGCTCTTTGGTCACACACTAGTTATCGGTGGCTCTCACGGGCTAACTGGCGCCCTCGTGATGTCTAGTACTGCTGCCCTTAAAGTAGGAGCTGGACTTGTGACTGCTTCAACTTGGGAGCCACAGTATCAGGAATTTATCTCGAGACTCATTCCAGAGGTCATGACGGGATTTATTCCAAATGATCAGGCCAAATGGGAAAAACTTTTCAAAGACCTCGATAAATATGATTCGGTCGTCATAGGCCCGGGACTTGGGCGCTCTCTTCGCTCGCGATCTTTGGTGCTTGAAATTTTAAATAATTTCTCAGGTCCAGTGGTTTTAGATGCTGATGCCATCAATGTCCTTAACATCAAAGATGATTCCGAGGTCTTTAAGTTAAGAAATGCTCCTACTCTAATGACGCCCCATTTTGGAGAGTTCTCTCGTTTTATCGGAGTTCCTTTGGAAGAGGTTCAGAAAGAGCCTTATTTTCATTTAAAAGAAACGATTGAAAGAATTAGTTGCTCAGTTATTCTTAAGGGTCCGTGTACTTATCTTGGATTTCCGAATGGTAAAACATTTTTTAATTTTTCACCTAATGACGGCATGGCGACCGGTGGAGTTGGGGATGTTCTCGCTGGAATTTTGGGTGGTTTCATCGCGCAAGAGGCGAACCTAAAAAGAAGAGATTCCCTCTATAATATTTACGAAAATCTTAATCGAACCATTTTATTAGGTGTTCTCATTCATACTTGGTCCGGACGATTTGCAGCGGAAAAGTTTGGAGTTAGACCCATGACTGCAACCAGTCTTATTGAGGCTTTTCCGGAGGCATTTAAAGCGCTGGATGAACTTCTAAAAGATTAATATGAATAAAAAATTAATCCGAGAATGGAAAAAAGTTTTTAAATCGGATCTCTCTTATATTGTGTATGAACTAAAGGATTTAGCAAAAGTTCCTGCAATGATTATTTTAGAGGGTGATCTTGGAGCGGGGAAAACGACTTTTACTCAGTCTTTTATTGGAGAAGGAGAGACTTTAAGTCCTACTTACTCAATTCTGTCTGAATGTAAAAATTTTCTTCACGCTGATCTTTATAGAATAGAAAAAAACGAAGACATCCTTCAGCTCGAGTTACCTAGTTACTTAGAAGAAAAACAATACTTTTTTGTTGAGTGGGGAATGAAGTTCGCTCGGAGATTAACCAGAGAGTTGCCAGAGAATTACTCTACTTACTTATTAGAAATCACCGTGAATGAGGGAAGTGCAGAATCGGAGGATCATTATTCACGAAATTTTTCTCTCTATTCTTTGTCTGAAGATTAACCGATTTTGTCGGAAATATTTGCCTGGGGACAAATGAGCACTGGGCCATAGCAAAACATTCAAGTTGTTGATATTACTTTGTTTTTAACTGCTTTTAGATCTGCCAAAAAAAAATACAAAAATGTTTCAGAATTAAAGTTGACGTGAGAAAAAAGAAAAGGTCATACTATTTAGGAGATATTTAGTCTGATTTGTTGTGAGCGACATTTCAGATGAAATTCTCTCGGGCAACAAGGATGGTTTCGTAGCCCGATCGAAAAATTACCAACTTTTTTGGATTTATGGAGGAAGACAATGAGACTTACATCTAAAGGCCGTTACGCAGTCCGAGCTATGCTTGACCTTACTTTCCACTCAAATGGAAACCCAGTAAGACTTCAAGAAATCTCAACAAGACAATCAATCTCTTTACATTATCTAGAGCAGCTTTTCAGAAAGCTTCGTACAGGTAAAGTTGTGAAGTCAGTTCGTGGTCCAGGTGGTGGATACGTTCTAGCTCGCTCTCAAGACGAAATTTCTGTGAAAGACGTTCTTGATTGTGTAGGCGAGAACATCAACCCAGCTCGTGATATCCTTGGTATCCCTAGCTCTGGTATCGAAATCATGAAAGATGAGGCTGGAAACGATATCAACGCTGTTGTTGATACAAAAGAATTCAACCTTACGAAATCATATTTCGAGAACCTTGGTACTATTATGCAAGATTACCTTGCTACGACTACTCTTGGTGACCTTGCTCGTAAGAGCGCAGGTGCTTTCGCAACTGAAGGCACTAAAGAGTCCGCTATTCGCCAAAATGTTGGAGAAATTAACCAGTAATTCTGGTATAATTCTCTAGGTGAATTTCGAACGTCTTTACCTCGATTATAATGCTACTTCGCCGCTTTCTCAGTCAGTTCAAAACTGGCTGGCAAGCGGCGATCTTATTTTTGCTAATCCTTCTAGTCAGCACATCAGTGGAAAATCGGCTCGAAAGGTCATTAACGAGGCCAGATCCCTTATTTTCAAAACTTTTAACGTAACTGAAAAAAAGACGAAATTGTTTTTTCACTCTGGTGCCACGGAGGCGACTCATACCTTTGCTCATTCATTTGCCGAGATGGCGAGACTTCAGGGCAAAGATCTTCTTATTTGTTTCTCTAAGGTTGATCACCCAGCAGTGACCTCATTAGAAGAAAGATACTTTGGTCCACACGTGAAGTTTTTTGAACTTCTTCGAGATAAAAATCTTGAATATCTTCACGATAAAAATTTTGAAGCTCTTAAAGATAAAAAAGAAAATAATCCCGACCTCATTATTCTTTATCATCACCTCTGGGTTCATAATGAGTCAGGCTTTATTGCTCCCACTTCTTCACTAGAGAGATTTAAAACAATTCCTGATCTTTATATTCATGTTGATGGAGTGCAGGCCCCTGGAAAAATTCCCGACTGGCGAGACTTGAAAGTCGGAGATGTTTGGAGTTTTTCTTGTCACAAATTTGGTTCCCTTAAGGGAGTTGGTTTTTCTCTTTTTCAAAGTGAAATTGATTTTCATCCACTCATCTCAGGTGGCTCCCAGCAAGGAGGCCTTCGATCGGGTACGGAGAATGCCGTTGGTGTTAAGAGCGTGTCTCTCGCTTTAATAGATCTTGATCAAATTGATATAAAATCCACCCAGGTTTACAGAAAGCGTTTAGAGAGTTTTCTTTCCTCAGCACTGACTGGAATTGGTGCTGTTCTTTCTGGGAATTTAGTTGCCTCCAACACGATTTATTTTTATCTTAATGACTGTAGTAGTGACATTGCTTTGGCCCTCTTTGACCTTCATGGCCTAGAAATTAGTGCTGGTTCTGCATGCTCCAGCGGAGCAGCGAGACCAAGTCCATTATTAATCCAAATGGGCCATCAGCAAGTAGCAAAAAATGGCTTACGCTTGTCTCTACCTTTAAACGTATCACTTGAGGAAATTCAAAAAATTGAAGAGAGACTCCTTTTAGTCCTCAGTAAATTGAAAAAGTAATTTTTATGTTAGATAGAATCAAAAAAAAACAAGCTGATGGTTTTAAGGAATTCGTATCAAGTATGGAGACGACAGGTTCACCGATGAGAGGTCAGATCCTCACTGCTGGGCTGATGGAAGATCCAGTTTATATGACTTATGTGATGAAAAACTTAAAAACCTTTGATGATTTTCTACAACTGAGTTCAGATGATATTTTAAAGGTCATTACAAGCCAGAACCAGATGGTCGGTTTGTTCGCTAAATGTATTTTTGGTACTGCTCCTGATCCCGTAAAAAATTTTGAATCTAGTTTGCCTTCTCTTGTTTCAAAGTTAAAAGATGAGCTTTCTTATATAAAAGAAGTTAGCCCTAGAGAAAAAGAGGGAGCTACTTTTTTTATTTTAGGAGTCACTCGTAAATTTCAATTAGAAGATAAAATTCAAGGTTTTCCTTGGGCCATGCCTCCTCAAGAGATTTATCTCCCTTTAAAAATTCTTGAAGGTCAAAATAAAATCATGTTTGAAAACGGAGTCACTGCAGCTGAGGGTCTTTGCAATAAAGGCAAAAGAGTTGGTAATTGGAAGCACTTTTATGAAACGGGAAAGCTTCTCGCCGAGGGTGAATACTTTAATGATCTAAAGACTGGGCTTTGGAATTTTTACTACAGTAACGGCCAAGCGAAGGCAGAAGGCTCTTTTCGTTCTGATCTTAAGCAAGGAACTTGGAAAGAGTGGGACAGGAATGGAACGTTGAACAAGGTTGTTTATAATGATGGGTTGAAGGTCAATCAATCATCAAATTGAATATCGTCGTTCATAGTCACGCCATCAACGAGTCGTTCTGATTTTTCTTCAATAAAGTCGAAAAGAATTTTCTCTAGACCCTCAAATTCCTCATCAAACGCAATTGTAATAGTCGTTGGAGCAATTCCCATGAGGGAGTTAAGGTAATAATTTTTTCCGAACAATTGAATCGCCTGCTCATCCTCAGTGATATGTCTAAAGTCAGACTCATCAATGAGAGGATTATGGGAGGTATTTTTTACAATAATCGCCCCTTGGATTTTCTCTTTAGGAAGATCTTTTGTGACTCCCCATGTCGCAAGGGGAAAATAGTCCATATGAAAAGTAGAGTTGCCGTAGGCCAGGCGTCTTGGGACTATTAGTCTTCCCATGAATTTTCTGGTCGTTTCATCTTTCGCCTTTCTCGCGAGTTTTTCCGCCAACATAGAGTCTTCAATCCGAATAATATAATGGCCCGGATTTTTGGTTGAACGAAACAAAATGTACTGAAAGGCGATACTGAAAAGGGTGAAGAGCTTTTGTTGATTCAGGTGGATATGTTTATTGGGAGACTCCACCAGAGTTTTCACGGCTTCATAGAGTGTTGATTTATCGAGATCTTTCTTGCCAGACATGCCCATGAATTTCGTTCAAAAATTGGGCTTTGGCAATAAGCAAAAAGCGCTTCTAAGTAGGGGAAAGGATATTGACGAAGGAGGGGCCCTTCATTATGATGCAGGCTAAAAAATTGAATGAATAACCCTCTAGACCATTTGGAGTACAGATGAGTATTGACAAGAACCTGTCCAAGACCAGAAACATTGGGATTTCTGCCCACATTGACTCTGGTAAGACAACACTATCAGAACGTATTCTTTTTTACTGTTCAAAGATCCACAAGATCGAAGACGTTAAAGGCGGCGGCGCCGGCGCAACTATGGATCACATGGAGCTTGAAAAAGAAAAAGGTATTACGATCACTTCAGCAGCTACAACTGTTGAATGGGCCGGTATTGATAAGAAAGGTATTAAATTCGCTGAAGGCGATGAGAAATCTATCAAGATCAATCTTATTGATACTCCGGGACACGTGGACTTCACAGTTGAAGTTGAGCGTTCACTCCGCGTTCTTGATGGAGCGATTCTCGTTCTTTGTTCAGTTGCTGGTGTTCAATCTCAGTCAATCACAGTTGACCGTCAAATGAAGCGTTACCGCGTTCCTCGTATGGCCTTCTTAAATAAGATGGACCGTATGGGTGCGAACCCTTATAACGGTGTTAAGGCCCTTAAAGAGAAGCTTGGACACAATGCTGTTCTTATGCAAATCCCTATCGGTGCTGAAGAAAACTTTAAAGGTTGTATCGACCTTATCACAATGAAGGCTTTCTACTTCGATGGTGATAACGGTGAGAACGTTCGTGAAGAAGCGATTCCAGGCGAATTACTTGATCAAGCAACAAAAGCTCGCGAGGAGATGCTTGATACAGTTTCAGCTTTTGATGACGTCATGATGGAAGCCATCCTTGATGGTAAAGATATCTCTGAAGAGCAAATCCACTCTGCAGTAAGAAAAGGTGTTAACTCACTTCAATTCACTCCAGTGTTCATGGGTTCAGCTTTCAAAAACAAAGGTGTTCAACTTCTTCTTAACGCTGTTGCAAGATACCTCCCTTCTCCAGTTACTTGTGAGAAGCCAAAAGCGATCGATTCAACAACTGGTCAAAAAGTTGATCTACTTCCTGAATTTGATAAGCCACTTGTTTGTATGGCGTTCAAAATCACTGACGAACAATTCGGTCAGTTAACTTATACAAGAATTTATCAAGGGACTCTTAATAAGGGTGAAACTCTTGTAAATACTCGTACAAAGAAGAGAGTTCGTATCGGTCGTATCGTGCGCATGCACGCTAACGACAGAGAGAATATTGATTCAGCATCAGCAGGGGATATTATCTCTATGATCGGTGTTGACTGTGCTTCAGGGGATACATTTGTTTCTGAAGACGGAAACGTAGAGCATCTTTCATGTGAAGGTATGCACGTACCTATTCCAGTTATCGAGCTTTCAATCAAAGCTAAAGATAAAGAAATGCAAGCTCGTATGTCTAAAGGACTTCAGCGCTTCATTAAAGAAGATCCAACATTCCACCTTTTCACAGATGAAGAGTCTGGTGAAACACGTATTGCTGGTATGGGTGAGCTTCACCTTGAAATCTATGTTGAGCGTCTTAAGCGTGAATACAAAGCTGAAGTTGAAATCGGTGCTCCACAGGTTAACTACCGTGAAACAATCAGAGGCGAAGCTAAGCTTGAATACACTCATAAAAAGCAGACCGGTGGATCAGGGCAATTTGCAAAAGTTGCTGGTAAGATCAGACCACTTGCTCAAGATAGAAAAGAGCGTGATGACCAAGTTTACCGTTTCGTAAACGAGATCAAGGGTGGTGTGATTCCAAACGAATTCATCCCTTCTTGTGACCGTGGTTTCGGTGACGTTATGAACAAGGGCCCTCTTGCTGCTTTCCCAGTGATCGATGTTGAAGCATTCCTTCAAGACGGTCAGTATCACGATGTGGATTCATCTGATATGGCATTCCGTATCGCTGCTCGTATGGCAATGAGAGATGCTATTAAGAACGCAAATCCAATTCTTCTTGAGCCAATCATGAAGGTTGAAGTTGAAACTCCGCAAGATTACCAAGGTTTCGTTATCGGTGACTTATCTTCTCGCCGTGGTGTGATTCTTGGTTCTGAAACAACTGAAACTGGTGACGCTGTTATTAATGCTCACGTTCCTCTTTCAGAAATGTTCGGATACGCGACAGTTCTTCGTTCAGGTACAGCTGGTAAAGCTGGATACTCGATGGAGTTTGCTAAGTACGAGCCATGTCCTTCTCATGTTCAAGAGAAAGTGATTGTTGCTCGTAAAGAGAAGCTTGCTGAAAGAGCTGAATAATTTTTTTAATAAAATTAGACAAACGAAGGCCTGGGTTTATCCCGGGCCTTTTTTTGTTTACAATTTAACTAATGATCTGTATTAGCTAAACTTATGATTGAAACATCCATGCTCCAAGTGCTTATTGCACTTTCTCACAATGAAAATATCTCAAAGGCCGCCGAGGAACTTAATGTCACTCAGTCCGCTGTTTCTCAGGCCCTAAAAAATCTTGAGGCCAAAGTGGGCTTTCCTATAATCACGCGCCAGGGAAAATCGGTCCGTCTTACAGATCAAGGGCAGCGTTTAGCGAAAGTAGCGAAGCAGTACTTTAGACGAATTGAAGAAACCATTGAGCAGATTCATCTTGAAAATCATGAAATCAAAGGCAAGCTCCACGTAGGTTCACTTTATGGACTTGGAAAAACTTGGCTCTCCAACCGGATGCTTGGTTTTCTCTCAACCTATCCAGAACTTGAAGTGAAGCTCTCGATGGATTTTCCAGAAAATATTGTGAAAAAATTTGAGCAGCACGAGATTGATTGTCTCATTATGCCAGATTATCTCGTTCCTGCTTTTGCGGAGAAGAAAACTCTTCATGATGAATACACGACTTTGGTGTTTTCAGATAAATTTAAAATTTCTAAGAATACTGACTTGAAAGATCTTCTTCAGTTGCCGATTATTTTTTATGAAACAAATGATCCTAACTTTTATCGCTGGTGTCGTGAGAAGTTTGGTGTCGTTCCAAGAAATATTAAACCGCGACTTGTGGTGAATTCTTTTGGGCAAATGCTTCAAGCCGTGAATGAGGGGTTGGGTATTGCCGTTGTTCCGACTCACGTTTTAAAACGCTCTCACTTGAAAGCAAAAGTAAACACCGTAGGAAAGGACTTTGAAATCTTTAGTAACAAAGTCTCCTTTGCCTATCATGCTGATGAAGCTCAAAGTTATAAGATAAAAGAGCTCTATAAATATCTACAAGAAGTCGCCAAAGACCTCTAGAAAACGATATCAAAAATATCATAGATATTATTTTTGAACGGGAAATATGAATCTTCTCGGATTTGATTCTCTTCTCGTTCCCAAAAATAAAGAGTCGCAGCTGGATAAGCAACGCCAAACTGGTAGGCGGTCGGATTAGACCATTTCTTAAATAGTTTTAGTTCAGGATAATTCGTGGATAAAAGTTGGAGTTTTTGAATAATCTCCTTTGCCTCTAATCGACTTAATTTTGCTTGATGAAGAAATTCTTCTTTTCTTGTTGGTAAAAGAAGTGCTTCCCGAATGGAAAGCGCATGTTGGTGCCTCAGTTGATTGATCTGAATGAGATTTCTAAGCTCATCGTTTTTAATCTTCTCGAAACGAGGGAATGCTAAAAGGCTTTCTTTTAATAATGCGACTTCTTTCTCAACTTGCCTTTCATTTTTACTGAGATCTCTCATGGTAAATCGATCATGAATTCGATGCGTTTTTGAAATCTCATCTTGAAGATTTGCAGAAGATAATAAAGCAATGAGACCTTTTTCTTTGTACCACTTTTTCTGATAATCAAAAATTGTAATCCATGTCGGAATGTCTTCATTTAGAAGTTTGAGACCAATGAGTGGGTCAAAGGAATAGTCTAGATCCGTCAAGAGAGCGAGGTTCCAATCGAAAGACCAATAACCTAAAACGTGCCCTGACGTAAAATTAAGCTGTCCTTCAATTCCCTTTTCAAACAGATACTTTGTGTCTTCTGCTCTTGTAGAAAAATAATCAGTTAAATACAAAGGAACATCCACATCCATTGCTACCCAATAACTTGTTTCCGGATAATACCAAGTGGGCCTTCGGAGCATTTCTTTTTGCATGAACTCTCTAATCGCATGAAAGTTTTTATTTCCATACATAGGAGCTTTTTCATCTAACAAACCATAAAACATGACCGTGTGAGGTAATATTCCTACTGAGGGGTGACAGTGCTGAGGTAAAAAGTTGAAATTTCCCCATCTCTCTGATTTTTGATTTGATGAAACATGGACCTTGGTGAATAGAGCGATATTCTTTCGCGCCGTGATTTCTCCAGCTAGATTTAACCAATCAATAGATCGTTTAAAATTGGTTGGAGTAAATTCGGAGGTTCCAGCTTCTAAAACAAGATAAGAAAGTGGTAATGACTCTAGAAGTTCCTCAAGTTCTTTCCTCAATTTTCTTTTAGATTTATTTTCAGTGAGAGTTTCAAAAAAATTAAGAAGCTTGTAACTATTTTGCTGATTGAGAGCAATCCCAAGCGAAACACCTGTGTGGATTTGAAGTTTCTTGGCGAGAAGAAATGGGCCCTCGAGAAAGCCTTTCAATTTAGAAAGAGGCAAGTTTAAAAGCGAGAGATCAAAAATGTTTTGCTGATTTCTAGCAAGCCAGCGAATGTAGGACTCTGAAATTTCTTGATTCCCATTCAGAAATCCCTCGACCCATTCATTAGGATGAAGGGTATGAAGATGAAATCCACGATGTTTTAGCGAGGGCCTCCACTGCCAACTTTTAGCACAGTTCTTTTTTATATCTTGTAAAGTTGGTGAGATTTGCTTTTTTGGATGGGGAAAGAGAAAGCCAATCTCTCTCATTGCTTTGTACATCGTACTCGTCATCTCTTCTTCAGTCGATGAAATCTGAAAATGGAATTGATCGTTTTGACATTTCAAACTGATCTTGTTTTCTTGATTAACTGAGAATGTATATTGAAAATGAGAGGTACTTAAGTTTGCAGCGCTCAGGATAAGCTCGAGATCCTGTTTAAGAGCTTTCTCGTCAAAGGGGAGCTTTTGCATTTTGCTAGGAAGGCCTCCTCCAAAAGCGTGGAAAGTTAAAAAGAGAAGAATGGTAGCGATGCTTTGCACAAGATGTCCTGTTTGAGTTTAAGAGATAAAAATCATATCCAAATATTTTTTAGTTTTGAATAATATGTAAGATGAATTTTGATTTTAAAAAATTTGAAAGTGAAATTCCCAAAGAATTTGTGCCAATTTTGGATGAACTCCTTAAAGGCGGGTACAGGCCCATATTAGTTGGTGGAACTGTGAGGGATTTTCTTCTTTCGGGTAAACTTGGTCATGACTGGGACATAGAGCTCACTCATGATTCTATCGCTTTTGACAAAGGATCTTGGAAAGACTTGGGAAGAAATCTTTCTCAGTTCGGGAAAGTGAGTTTTCTCCCTTATGAAGTGATGAGACTTCACGTGAGTTCCTATCAATTTGAGTTTTCGCCTCCGAGAATTGAGCACTACCATCAAGGCTCCAACCATCATTCTAATTTTGAGGCCGAATTTCGTTTTTCATTGCCCTTTGAAGAGGCGGCGAAAAGACGAGATTTCACCATTAATGCCATGGGGCTAAAGTTTGTTTCTAAAAAAAATATAGAATTCTTGGATCCATTCTCTGGTCTCTTGCATTTAAGAGATAAAATTCTCCACTACGCTGGTTCAGATTTTGATCAAGATCCTGTGCGTTTTTTAAGGGCCCATCGTTTTGCTAACCGATTTAAATTTGCTTTCTCTTCAGAATTAAAAAAAGTTCTCGATCACATGAACTTAGAAGGCATTACTCCGTCTTATCTCTGGAGTGAAATGCAGAAGGCGAGTGATCCAATTAATTTTATGTCTTTTTTAGTTCAAGAAAAAAATGAAGCCTTAAAAATTCCTCTTGGGAAAAATTTTACTGATAAATTAACTGAATTAAAAAAAGTTATGTCTGATCCCAAAAAGCATGAGGTGTGGATTATCGCTTTGGAATGGGTGGATATTTCCTCAGAGAATTGGGCAAAATATTTTTCTTTAAGCCCAGACTACTCAAAAAAACTCGCAAGATGGGCCAAGTCCTCTAGAGAATTTCAAGTGATTCTACCTGAGAATTTCCATGGAGAATTTGAGGCCCTAAGAGATACAGTGGATTTTGAAAAACTCTTTGACTGGTACTTTACCACGAAGCATCTTCTTCAAAAAAATGCTGATCTTCCACTTCTAAAGATGATTGAAGATTTTCTTCCCTCGTGGATTTACTTATTTCAATTTGAGCCATTAAAAGATGTTAAACACATCGATCCGCCTTTTAGAGCGAAATATCAGGTTTGGAATTTATGCCAGCGCTTATAAAACCCTATTCTAAGGAAATGCGCTCAGAGCTTAGAGACATTTTCTTTGAAACTTCTACCTTGAAAGAATTTAAGGATGAAGAATCAAAAGAGGCCTTCTTTACGAAATACCTTGGATTTTATTTAGAGCACTTTCCCCATCTTTGTTTTGTGGTTGAAAGAGATGAAAGGATTCTAGGTTATGTCGCCGGGGCCAGTGAGTCTCTATCAAAGACTCTTCTCTCAATTCAGCCGCATCTTGAAGTATTTAGGGATGAGATCATTAAGTACCCGTCCCACTTACACATTAATTTTCACAAAGATGCACAAGGTCATGGGTTCGGAAGAAATCTCATTAGTCACTTAGAAAGTATTCTAAAAACACATAATATTAATGGCTTACATATCATGACTGGCCCAGACTCCCCGAATCGATATTTCTATCAAAAACTGGGGTTTACCTTTCAGATCGTGAAGGATTTTCAGACATCGAGCATTCTTTTTATGGGTAAGACAATTTAGGACAATAAACTTTGACAGTTCTAGTCATGAAATTCTAACTTAGTGGTCTCATTTAATTATTGGGTAGGTTTGAAATGAAATCAATTATCTTATCAGCTTTGACGATCATTTTCGGAATCCCTCTTTCTGTCGCAAACGTAGAAGTGACTCCTACTGCCCTTTTTAATCAAAGTCTTGTTTTTGCTGATGATATGAAATTTGAAAATCTCTCAAAAGCGATCGATCGTCAGATTGAGTCCTACAAAATTTTGGGAACCAAAGGAACCATAAAATTTGGGAATAGAATTTATTCTAAAAGTATTCTCCTAGAATCCCTCGTGCTTTTAAAAGAACTCTCTGTGACGGCCATGGATTGCTTGAAGACAAATCCCGAACAAATTTGCCTTGATCACTTTAACGCTGAAGTTAACGATAAATTTTCCATATACGTTCCTGTTCCTGGTAACCAAGAGCCTGGGTACAATTCTAAAAAGACGACAAAATTTACGTCTTATTATTCACCAGACTTTAATGGGTCAAGAACTCCAACTGAAAGATTCACGCGACCGATCTTTAAAAAGCCTCTTCCTCCTCATGATAATTACACTCGAGTTGAAATTGATTACAAGGGAGCACTTGCAGGAAAGGGGCTTGAAATTTTTTGGGTAGAGGAATCATTCTTTGATCTTTATCTTCTTCACGTTCAAGGCGGAGGAAGAATTACCGTTCATAATCCTGATGGCACAAAAGAGCTTAAGTATCTTTCTTATGATGGAAAAAATAGTCGCTCTTTCCAAATGATTTACAAATATATGATTGAGAAGGGATATCTTAAAGGAAATGCAGGAATTCCGGCCCAGAGAAAATTCTTAGTTGAAAATCCCGATAAAGAAGAAGAGATCTTTGGCACTTGCCCATCATATATTTATTTTAAAGAATCTCTAGAAGAGCCAGTAGGGCTAGATAACATTCCTCTTACTGAGGGCCGATCCCTTGCGATTGACTCTCGTATTTATAAAACCATGGGCCTTATTAATTTTGTAAAATCCACTCGCGCCTCTCATGTTGATGAGTCTGGAAAAGTGGTTAAGGTTCCTTTTTCTCGCTTCTTTATTGCTCAAGACACAGGTGGAGCGATTCGCGGGAATGCCCGTTGTGATTTGTATTCTGGTTACGGCCCATTAGCAGAGCTTACGGCCTACAGCATGAATGACATGGGTGAGCAGTATTTTCTTGTGAAAAAGAAAATGAAAAAAAAATTAAGCAGGGTTCTCTGAATCAATAAAGAGAACCTCTAGAGCTGGAACATCTTTTTTAACTTTTTCCATGAGCGCCATGATCCCAAATTTCTCGGTGGCATGGTGACCTCCGGCAAAGTAGTGAATGTTCGCTTCAATAGAATCATGCCAATTATACTCTGAAATTTCACCTGTGAGATAGGCATCTAACCCATCTTCCTGAGCTTTGACCCAATCGTTGTTCGCCCCACCAGTGATAATACCGATGGACTTAATCATGTGATCCTCGTTTGCTGAGGCAAGAATCACTTCATGCTTGAGAACATGTTTCAATTTTAATTTTAAGTCTTTGGCACTTATGGGAGTTGGGAGTTCTCCCTTGGCCCCTAAGTAAGCTTTCTTATAAAGTCCAAAAGGGGAGAGATTTATTAATCCTAAGGCCTTTCCAAGGGCAACTCCATTTCCCACCTCCGTATGGCCATCTAAAGGAAGATGGTAGGCGAAGAGATTGAGATCATTTTTAATACAGAGTTTAATTCTTTCTCCATATGCACCTGTGATGGTTCGTGCTCCCTGGTGTTTCCAGAAAACTCCGTGATGCACCACAAGTCCGTCTGCACCCCAGGAGATGGCCTTTTTAAGGGAGTCTTGAGTCGCAGAAACCGCAAAAGCGATGCGCTTTAAGTGGGTTTTTCCCTCTATTTGAAGGCCATTTGGCGCGTAATCATCAAATAAACCAGGATTTAAAAGCCCATTAAAGTAATTCAGAAGATTTAATTGAGTTTCACTCATGCCCGATCCTTTTCAATTAAGACTCATTCTAATACAATTTTTCCGTCTTAAACAAAGGATTCCAAATGAAATTTAAACCAGGTTTAGTTTTTGGTTCTGCTCTCACAGACCTTTATCAATACGCTAAAGAAAATAAATTCGCTCTTCCCGCGGTGAATGTAATCGGAACTGATTCCGTAAACGCAGTTTTAGAAACAGCGAAGGCCGTTAATTCTCCCGTAATCATTCAGTTCTCAAATGGTGGGGGCCAATTTTACGCTGGTAAAAGTTTAAAATTAGAAAATGATAAAGCGGCAGCTTTGGGTGCTATTTCTGGCGCTCATCATATTCACATGATGGCCGAGGCCTACGGAGTGCCAGTTGTGGTTCACACTGATCACGCTGCTAAAAAACTTCTTCCATGGATTGATCACATGCTCTCTGCCGGTGAGGCCCATTATAAGTCTCATAAAAAACCTCTCTTCTCTTCCCACATGCTGGATCTTTCGGAAGAGTCATTGGAAGAGAATATTGAAATCTCCGCTAAATATTTTAAGCGGATGAATGCCATAGAGACTGGAATTGAAATTGAACTTGGAGTGACAGGAGGAGAAGAAGACGGCGTCGATAATTCTGACGTTGATAACTCAAAACTCTACACTCAACCTGAAGATGTTTCTTATGCTTATGCTCATCTTCGTGAGGTAGGATCAAATTTCACGGTGGCAGCGTCTTTTGGTAACGTCCATGGCGTATATAAACCAGGAAACGTGAAGCTCTCTCCTGTGATTCTTAAAAACTCCAATGATTTTGTTCAGAAAAAATTTGGAACATCATCAAAGCCAGTTTCATTTGTTTTCCACGGGGGATCAGGTTCTCTTCAATCAGAGATCCGTGAAGCGATTGATTATGGCGTGATTAAAATGAATATTGACACTGATATGCAGTGGGCATTTTGGGAAGGGGTGAAGAATTTTTATGAAGATAAAAAAGCTTACCTTCAAGGGCAACTTGGAAATCCTGAGGGCCCAGAGGCACCGAATAAGAAATATTATGACCCACGTGTTTGGTTACGTAAGGGCGAGGATCAGTTTGTGAAGCGCCTTAAGGTCGCTTTTGAAGACCTTAATAACATCAATAGAAATGCCTAATTAAATGGGTCCCACGGGACCCATTTTCATTCTCCGGAGTTCTGATGAATCAGGAAATTTTTGATTGGATTTTACTTCTCGTTCGCTGGCTTCACATCACTGTGGCGGTGACTTGGATTGGGACTTCTATTTTTTTCATGTGGCTCGATCGCAGTTTTGAGCCAAATCCAGCATCAAAAAGCCCTGGGCACATTGGAGAAGTGTGGATGGTTCACGGTGGTGGATTTTATCACGTAGAAAAACTTCAGATGGGTCCAACGAAAGTTCCTGAAAGACTTCATTGGTTTAAATGGGAATCCTATTGGACGTGGATGAGTGGTTTTGCTTTAACGGCCCTGATTTTCTACACAGGAGATGGTACTTATCTTTTAGATGATATGATTTCAAAAATCACTTACTGGCAAGCCGTGGGGCTTGGAGTCTTTTCTATTTTTGGTTCTTGGTTCTTTTATGACTCCCTTTGGGAAAGTAAATTCGTAAAGACTCACCCTCTCTGGGGCCATGCTTTTACCATGTCATGGTTTGTAGCGATGACTTATCTTCTTTGTCACACCATTAGTGGGAGGGCGGCGTATCTTCACGTGGGAGCGATGCTTGGAACGTGGATGACGGCGAACGTTTTTATGCGAATCATTCCTCGCCAAATTAAAATGGTGGAAGCATCTAAAAAAGGCGAGTCTGTTAATCAAGAGTGGGGAAAGAACGCGAAGAATCGCTCTACTCACAATACTTATTTTACTCTTCCAGTGATTTTTATCATGCTCTCAAATCACTTCCCGAATACTTATGGGCATGACTACAACTGGCTTATCCTTCTTCTGATTTGTGCTGGTGGAGCGGCGGTGAGAGAGTATTTTGTTGTTCGCCTAAATAACCCGAAGCGCTCCATGACCTTTGGAGCAGTCGGTGTTGCGCTTATTACAGCTGTGATTGTTTTCTCTCAAGGGAAATCGATCTCATCAGAAATACCAAAAGACATACATCCAGAGGTCAAAATAGAAGAGCCGCCTGTAGAGGTTTCTTCTCCAGTAACTCCTCCAACGAATGAGGTTCCTTCAAAAACGTTTAATGTGAAGGGTGTGGTTTTCTTTGAAGGTGCTGTGCCTCAAGGAAAAAAACTCAATCTTCCTTCAGGTTGTAAAGCCCCTGGGTCCGGTGACGTTTATTCAAATGAAGTCATCGTGAATGCGGGAAAAATGCAGAATGTCCTCGTAAGAGTCACGAAAGGCCATGAGGGAATTCTACCCACACCAGTTCCCACAGAAGAAGTGATCCTCGATCAAAAGGGTTGTATCTATACACCAAGAGTGGTGGGAGCAAGAGTTGGGCAGAAGGTGACCTTCATTAATTCAGATCCTATTTTTCATAACGTTCGATCAGTGACGAATCTTAATCAGCGCTTTAACGTGGCCATGCCGAAAAAAGATCAACGTGAAACAAGAGTGTTTAATAAACCTGAAATCTTTCTTCAAGCGAAGTGCTCCGTCCACCCTTGGATGACTGGTTATGTGGCGGTGATGGATCACTCTTTCTTCTCTGTTACAAATGCCAAAGGGGAATTTGAGA
>CAMAYW010000008.1 GCA_945862475.1 Bacteriovorax stolpii | reverse complement strand
GATCAATGAGGCTTATCATCATATTTTCATCAACTTCTTCAAAGTAATCTTGGTTGATCTGAACAGCTGGAGCTGTTCCGCAAGCTGCTAAACACTCAACTTGTGTAAGCGTAAACTTTCCATCCTTAGTTGTTTGACCATGATGGATTCCGAGCTTTTTCTCAGCACAAGCAAGGACTTTATCTGCACCATTTAACCAACAAGAGATGTTGGTACAAATTTGGACATCGACTTTTCCAATCGGGTCTAGTCGATACATTGTGTAAAAGCTAGCAACTTCTCTAACTTTAGAAACAGGAAGATTTAAAAACTCTCCTGCAGCTTTCATATTTTCCATAGAAACCCATCCATACTCATTCTGAATTTCATGAAGAAGAGGAAGGAGAAGCGCCTGTTCAGTTGGAAACTGATCTCTAATCCCATTGATCGTTTTTTTAATTTTTTCGGATAACATATTTTAACTCCTAGCGATCTAATTCGCCGGCAATAATATTGACACTACCAAGGTGAGCAACAGCATCAGGAATTTTTCCACCTTTAACTGAAGCTTCAAAATTTTGGAACAACATGAATGAAGGAGATTTCACTCTCATTCTCCATGCCTTTGGTCCACCCCGGCTTACAATATAGAAACCTAGTTCTCCATTAGGTCCCTCTACACAAGTGAAGGCTTCACCTTTAGGAACATCGATTCCTTCCATAAAGATTTTAAAGTGATGAATGAGAACTTCCATTTTATTGTAAACATCAAGTTTCTCAGGAATCTGAACTCTCTTATCATTTACCCACAATGGTCCATTAGGCATCTTATCGTTTACTTGTTGTAGAATTCGAACCGACTGTCTCATCTCTTCAAGACGAACTAAATATCGGTCGTAAACGTCCCCATTAGATCCCACAACCACATCAAAATCTAATTCAGGATAAATGTAGTAAGGACGATCACGTCGAAGATCATGATCAACCCCGGATGCTCTTAAGCAAGGGCCAGTGATTGAATACTTAAGGGCGTCTTCCTTAGAAACAACACCAACACCTCTCGTTCTATCAATCCAGATTCTATTTGAAGTTAAAAGACCTTCAACTTCATCAAGTGCTCTAGGTAGCTCTTCACAGAACTTCCACATTCTTTGACGAAGGTTATCTGGAAGGTCGTAACTCATTCCACCAATTCGGGCGTAGGTTGTTGTTAAGCGCATGCCACACATTGACTCAATCATTGTGTAGGCTTCTTCACGCCAATGATAGAGAAGCCAGAATACAGTCATAGCACCTAAATCAAGAGCGTTAATAGCAACACAGATAATGTGATCAATAATTCTTGCTAATTCCATACACATCACGCGGATGTACATACATCTCTCTGTGATAGAGATATTCATCACATTCTCAACAGCCATCGCGTAAGCGATATTATTGTTTAAAGCTGAACAGTAATTGAGACGATCTGTATAAACCATCCACTGATGGTAAGTTTTTTCTTCACCTAGTTTTTCAATGGCACGGTGAAGATATCCAATCTCGCAGTTAGCATCTTCAATCGTTTCTCCATTCACACGGCACATAACTCGGAGGGTTCCGTGCATCGCCGGGTGTGAAGGCCCAAGGTTAATTAGAACGTTTGGATTATAAAAATCTTTTAACTGATGAGGGTCTTGTACGTGAGCGGCCATATTATTTCTCCTCACCTTCGGTGATGCTCGTATCAATTTCCATAGGATTTGCACCTAGGTGGAAAGCAATATTGTCTTTAAATGGTTCTCTTTGCTTTATGGGGTACTCTTTACGAAGAGGATGACCAGAAAATCTCTCATCCATAAGAATTCTTCTCATGTTTGGATGTCCTTTAAAGGAGATGCCAAACATATCGAACACTTCTCTCTCGAGCCAGTTCGCACCATTAAAAAGATCAGTTAATGTTAAGGCTTGCTCATTTTCATCTAATAAACACTTAATGCGGACTCGAACATGTAGAGTCGTTGAATACTGCTGATAAACGAGAACAAATCTTTTTGGACCATCTTCACGGTCTTTATTATCGTAGGCAGTAATATCAGATAAAAAATCCATCTTCGATGATTCATCGAGCATGAAAGAGCGAAAAAGCATCTTCGCATCCTCAGGAGACTTCGCCCAAATAACTGGTTCATTTAATTTATCAAATTCGACCTTACGATCAGAACCATATTTTTCATTAAGTCTTTTACTAAAAAGGTCCTGAGCTTTTAAATATTCTGCTTTCGGAGCAATTGAAGTCGTCATTATTTTTGCTCCTGCTTCGCTTTCAATTCTTGTTGTTGTTTTACGTAATCCTGGGTGACTGTAAATTCAGCCTTGATATCAAACCCTACACCCTTTCTGTATGACATCGCATTTAGTGCGTCGTCATGAGTTGGACGCTCAGCTGGCTTGCGATCCATTCCTTTCTCAATTTTTGTTTGAAGATGCATAATCGCGTGAATAAGACCTTCCGGAATCGGTGGGCATCCAGGAACATAAACATCCACTGGCATAATTTCATCAATCCCTTGGAGAACTGAATAAGTATCAAAAATTCCACCTGATGAAGAGCAAGCCCCCATAGCAATAACCCATTTAGGCTCTAGCATCTGATCATAAATCGTTCGAAGAACTGGAGCCATTTTCGTTGTAATGGTCCCAGCAACGATCAACATATCAGCTTGTCTTGGTGAGAAGCGAACAACCTCTGCTCCGAATCTTGAGAGATCGTAAGTCGAAGAAAGAGTCGACATCATCTCAATCCCGCAACACGAAGTACCGAAAGGCATAGGCCAGAGAGAGTTTTTCTGCGCCCATTTAGCTGCTTCAGAAAGTAAGGTCGGATAAAAAAATGAACTACCGTCTTTAGACATAATATTCTCCCTAGTCCCAGCTCAACGCCCCTCTAAGACGTAGATAAAAATATCCGCCTAGAAGTAGCATAAAGAAAAGTCCCATTTCCAAAAGGATGAGTGGGCCAGATTTTAAATAAGTTTGATAAACAAGTGTCCATGGATACATGAACACAACTTCAACATCGAAGATAAGAAAGATAATTCCTACGAGGTAATAACGAACGGAAAACTGTTGGTGGGCATCTCCCTCATACTCAACACCGCATTCGTAGGTCTCGTATTTTTTGGGAGTGATCTCTTTTGGACGAGTGCCCATTATTTTGTTGATAGAAATAATGGCGGTAGCTATGACGACACCAATAATCATCAAAATTAAAACGCCTAAATAATCAAGAGATCCTTCAACTGGAAGATACATAAACACCCTATGAAAAATGAATGCGCTTAATTTAACATCCAGATAAGATAAACTCAATGATTCTAAAGAAAAAGCCCACAGTGTTTGAACTATCAAACTCATAAATAAGATAAAAATCTTAGAACAAAGTCATACTAGTACGTATTATGAAGCGTCGAATAAAAAGGTTAAGAAAACTCGGTACGCCTACAACGCGCCGAGCATCTGACTAAAAACTTACCTTGAAACAAAGTAAACTCTCACATAACTTTATAGCATGACACCTAAGGCTGAAATTGTTCTTGAAGGAAGCTACCTCTACTACAAAGGCGAGATTAATTATTCCCAAGAAGAATTTAAACTTGTTCATTTCTCGGATGCTGATACTTATCATTTTTATTCAGAAATTCTTTCTCGGCTAGAAAATGGTGAATTTTTAAAGATTTTGGTCCGCTTTGAAATGAATCATCAGTTTTTCCCAACTCTCGTTCGAGTCGAAAAATCCCTCGGTAGTAAATACTCTCTCGAGACTTTTAAGACGGACACAAATAATTTTGAATTAAATTATTCTTTTCAAACGAATCAAAGAGTACAGGATTTCAAAAAAAATATAACCTCAAGACATTATCTTGTTTCCCCAGCCGTTTGCACTTCTGCCATTTTTACACTTTCAAAAAAAATGGAAGTTAATTCAAGAACTCCCATTCAATTAATATCTTCAGAGAATGAATGGAATTACGACGCCCCTCCTGTTGAGAAAACGGTTTACGCCGAATTCAAAACGAGAGAATTTAATGAGCTCAACTTGCACGGAAATTCTTTGTCAGCAAGCCATCTGTGTCTTTATGAAAAAGATTTGAATCCTAATGCTGAAGATAGACCTGTCGAACTCTATCTCAGTAAGCACTATGCTGTTCCGTATCAAATAAATTACGGCGATCGTAAAATCGTTATTAAAAACCTCAAGAAAAATAATTAGAGTTTAAAATAAGATGAAATTTGTTCGCATGCCTCATGAAGGCCAGTACTTTTAATCTGGTAGGGCTCCATTAGTTTCTGAAAATTCTTCAAGGTATTACCCTTCCACTTTTTCACTCTATTATCGACCAAAAGTATGGCCCCATGATCTTTTTCAGATCTTAATAATCTTCCAAACTTTTGATGAAGAGACCTCGTCCTATGGGCAAGAAAATAATCGTTGAACTCATTTCCAAATTTAAATTCGAAAAAATCTCGTCGTTTTTGGATGACTAAATCCTGGCGAACGTCTGGTATTTTATCAACGACTATAAATGATAATTTTTCACCTGGAATATCAATTCCTTCTCCAAAACTTTCCATTCCTATAAGAATGGCTCCACTCTCTTTTTTAAATTCTTCGACAACATTTTTACCTAAGCCCTGAACAAAAACAGGTATAATGCCTTCGAACTCTTTTAGTAGGATATCAGAAGCCATTTCGAACCTAAGTTTAGATGAAAAGAGTAGAAGAGTTTTTCCACCTAATTTCCTTATTAAAGGCATGACTTCTTTCAGGAGGTCAGGAACAAATAGTGGATCAGAAATATTTCGAGTGTCCGGACATAAGTAGACCTGAGAATTATTTTTATAATCGTAGACTGCCTCTAAATAAAGCCCTGATTTAAATCTCTTTTCCGGTGGCAAATAAGAGTACCCGGTCATCCATTCGACACCCTGAACACCAGAGTCTCCAGTTGCATTACCCAAAGTCGCTGAAGTAAAAACGACAGATGAACTCAACATGAGTAACTCATCATGGATTTTTTTGCCAACATCGATTGGTGAGGACTCAATTGAATACCCTTCAGACTCACTGTATTTCAAAATCGTGCACCAATCAGAAGGATTATCAATATAGTGTTTAAAATTATTAAGCATTTTTTCTAAAACACTAAAATTAGTTTCAAAAACAGTTAACGCCTTCAGTTTTTGAGGCTCATTTTTAAATTCTCGATTTTCCCATCTCGACATGTGAGGCATATATAGCTGGTAAAGTGAATCAAAGATGAAATGTAAAGATTCCACATGATTCAAGATTGTGGCGGCAAGTGTATCTTTAAGCTCACCTTTTTTTGGAAAAGGAAGTTCATTAGAATAAGCTGGACTGTAGTTCGGTAGTTTTTTAAACCATGCCTCAATCACATTCGGCAATGACTCAAAGTGATCTCTTAGCATTTTTAAATTGAACTGTGTTTGATCTCTTAAAGATTGAATTAAATTCTCAACGGAAAATTCATCCTCGGACTGCGAGAGCAAATAAATAAGAGATCCCATACCCTGCGGGAAATTTTTCAAAAAGGAGTCTAAATGCTTATGCTGAACCTCAAGAGTGTAGGCCTTAGTTGCTTCATTCTCTAATCGATGAGCTTCATCAACAACAATATACTGAGGACGTGAAATGCTGCGAGGCCAGTTCATCATGAGAGCGTGATTTCCGATAATAAGCTTAGCTTCTTTTGCTTCTCTTAAACCTTGAATATAAGAACACTGATTTGCAAGAGGACAGTTCTGACCAGCACAGGAGCGATAATCGACTGCAAAAGTCGATTCTTTTTCAGCAAGTTCTGGAGAAAGTTTTTTTAAAACATAAGGAATTTGCTCTCTCGTTAATTTACGTTCATATCCAACCCTTGAGTTATAGAAAAATAACATCTCGAGATAAGCTTTTGAAAAAATATCACTAAAAGAACTAATAAAAGTGTTCTGTGTATCATCCTCTCTAAAAAGAAGTTCACATAAATGGTTTGATGAGCCAACGAGTTTTACGACTTTTGCTTCTTCTCCCAAATTGAGCAATCGCTTCATTTGAGGAACGTCTTTACTCAATGCTTGATCTTGTAAAGTTTTGGTTCCGGTAGCAACAAGGCAAAGCTCTTTTTCACTTAGACTAAAAAGAAAAGATGGAAGTAAATACCCCATGGTTTTACCAGTCCCTGTGGGGGCCTGGATTAAAGCATGTACTTTATTTTTAAAAGCTCTGCCTACTCGAACAGCCAGTTTTTCCTGGGCCTCTCGATATTTATAAAATGGAGCAACCGTTTTAACTTCATCCTCATTTCGAAGTATCGCTTGGATATTTTCAGCTGAAAATTCTTTCGAGAAACTTAGTGAGTGATCGATTGCAATGGCAGGAGCTTTATGCAGTAAATGATATCTTGAAACGAACTCTTCAACAGGAAAATCAATAGCGTTTGCGATTTCAATTAATTCTTCTTTAGGAAGTAGAAAGAATTTTTTGTAAAAGAAGTCCTCAGAGAAGGCTGAAAAGATCTCAAAAAGTTTAAGTCGAAACTCTTTGTCTTGATGAGTAAGATAAGTGGCCATTAAAAGAGTCTTCAAAAGATCTCTAGAGTCGGCCAATCCTCTATGCTCCTCTTTTTCAGCAATACCCAGAGTATTTATAAAAAACTCTAAATTTAAGGCACTCGCTTCAGGAAAAATAAGAGCAAGATAATAAAGTGAGTCATGATAGGACTCACGACCATTCGTCTGATTAATTTTATCAAAATATCTTTTTAAAAAACTCTCTTCAAAGTTCGCATTATGGGCAAGTAAAGAATGAGACTCCAATGATAAAAGGTCAACGACGACGGCGTCCCAGATAGGCGCTTTCGTTAATATTTCGTTCGTAATACCTGTGAGTTTCGTTATAAAACTAGATATCCGATTTTCAGGTCGTACAAGTGAGGAGTAGGATCTAATTAATTTTGTATCTTCAAATTGCAAAAAACCTAAATCTATAATTTCATCTGCTCCAGGATTTACCCCGGTTGTTTCAATATCAATAACCGCCCAAGTTCCAAGACCCATTTAAATCCTTTTACGCAAAGTGACATCCTATTGATCTAACATAAATTAATAGGCAGAGTTCCGTCAAATATGCTAACTTGCATTAAACATTTGAATCATCGAGGACTCATGGAAGCTCAATTAATGCAACTGCAATCATTTTGTATCGTTGTTTTGATGATCGCTGGTATAAAAGTTCACAAAAATAGAAAATTACACGTCAAAATGATGAGTTTCGCAATGATTTGGGATTTGATTCTCATCCTTCAAATCGAATTAAGTCGATCAGCCATTCTTAAAGCCTCTAAGGCCGTCTCAAATGCAATGGCCTTGAATATTCACGTAACAATTGCCGTTCTTACGGTAGTCTTTTACGGTTTCATGATAAAATCCGGTAGAGCTGTACTTTCAGGTAATAATCATTTGAGATCTCGGCATAAAATTTTAGGTATGACGACATTGGTACTGAGAATCTTAACTTTCATCACTAGTTTTTGGGCCGTAACACCAAAGGGATAAGATGAGTGAATTTAAATTTGTTGAGGATATTATAAAAAATGGCATGCCCGATGCTATTGTGAAAGTCGAAGACATGACTGGAACAAAAGATCATCTTGCTATCACAGTCGTGAGTGACAATTTCAAAGGTAAACTCCTCATCGAACAGCATCAAATTCTTATGAATCTTTTAAAAGATGAATTAAAAACAAGAATACATGCAGTAAAACTGCACACTTTTACAAAAGAAAAATTTGATCAAATCAACAAAGGGTAAGATATGTCTTTTAACATTCTGAATAATGAAATTTCTGAAATTGAAACTGCAGATAAGACAAAAGATCTTAAACATCAGATTGAAGCCCTTCTTTCAAGTTCAAAAGTTATTTTGTTCATGAAGGGAAATTCACAAATGCCACAATGTGGTTTTTCTGCAAACTCGGTTGCTATCTTAAAACATTTAGGTGTCCCTTTTAAAACATTTAATATCTTAAACGATTCTGAAATCAGACAAGGACTTAAGGAATACTCTAACTGGCCAACCTATCCTCAACTTTATGTCGATGGAAAATTAGTTGGTGGTAATGATATCTTGACTGAAATGTATCAAAACGGTGATCTTCAAGAACTATTAAAGAATAATTAATCATGAAAAGAGTCATTGGAAAAATTGATCCAAACGAAAAGAATGTTTATATTTGGGGAGCTGGTTTCTCTGGACTAATACTAGGCTATTACCTAAAAGAGCAGGGTTACAAGGTCACCATTTATGAACGTTCTAATAAAATTGGTGGCAAGATTGGAACAAAAAAGACTCACGCTGGACTAGTAGAGAAAGGGGCGAACGCACTCTACATGAATGCAGATGCCATGGACCTTCTAAAAGAGCTTAAACTTGAGCCTCTACCGGCATCGAAGAAACTCAAAAGACTCCTGTTACTCAATGGAAGACCAAGAAGGGCCTTCCAAATTTCCATTCTTTCTAAATTGGCTTTGAATGGTCATAAGAAGCCACCTCTTATTTCTGATGGATTAACCGTCGCGGAATTTTTTAAACCCCTCCTTGGTTCTGAAAACATAAACAGGTTCATTTCCCCAGCCTTGGGTGGTATTTATGCCTCCTCCGCTGATCAGCTACACTTTAAATCGATTTTTAGTGAAATTGATAAAATTGCCCAATTTGATTCTTATTGGGAATTCATGAAATTCTTGTTTAAAAATCAAAAACAAAAACCTCGACTAGAAGTAACAGGTTCCGTTAGTTTTGACGGAGGGATGCAGGCACTCATCAATAGTCTTGGTGATCATCTTAGGAATGAAATCAAAATCAATAGTAAGGAAAGTTTCAAGCTAAAGGGTAATACCATTATTTGTACAGATGCCCAGTCAGCATCTGAACTCACGAATGCGATGAAGCCAGAATTCAGTGCAGAATTAGGACGAATCAGGTACCAGGAATTAACAACTGTAACTGTGTTTATGAAGAGAGAAATAAGATCGCTTCAAAAATCTTTTGGAGTTTTAATACCTCTTAACAACGGTTTTAATAGCATCGGAGTCATCAACAATAAGGCAATTTTTCCTTCAAATAATCCAAATGTTTTTTCTTATACTTTTATTTGTAGAAAAAAATCGACCAATGATGAAATTATGGAAGACATTAAAACAATCTACACAGAATTTGTGCCTGAAGATGTCGATTACATCGAAAATACTTATTGGGACAAGGCCCTACCAATTTATGATCTTCAGAGATATTTGAGTGTAAAAAAACTTCATCAACTTGCTCAAAAAGAGTCAAACTTAGCAATCTTTGGAAATTATGTTGCAGGCATTTCCCTTAGAGAGATGATTTCTGCTGCAAGAACGTTTGCCAAAAACCCACAAGAGTATGGTGAGTTCAAATGACAAAAACCACGGAGTTCCCTTATTTGCACGGATTCTCAGAAACGGAGCAAAAGAGGCTCAGAGCTCAAGCGGAGTTTGCCGAATTTACTATTTTTCAAAATATAAATTTCTCTAATACTAAAAAAATCATTGAAGTTGGATGTGGTGTTGGTGCCCAGACAGAAATACTCCTTCGAAGATTTCCCAAGCTTCACGTGACCGGAATAGATCTCAATACAAAGCAGCTTGAGGCAGCAGAGAAGTTTATTGGTTCTATCGCTGGAGCGAAAGGACGATATGACTTTCATCAAATGAGTGGTGATAATTTACTTTTTGATGCGCAAACATTTGATGGTGCTTATCTTTGTTGGATTTTAGAACATGTCCCAAATCCAGCCCAAGTCCTAAGTGAAGTTCGTCGTGTGCTTCGACCTGGTTCAGAGATTATCATCACAGAAGTTATGAATTCCTCGTTTTTCCTTGAGCCATATTCCCCTCATGTTTGGAAATATTGGATGGCCTTTAATGATTATCAACATTCCCACGCGGGTGATCCCTTTATTGGAGCGAAGCTTGGGAATCTTCTTACCTCAGTGGGTTATCATCAGGTGAAGACAGAAGTTAAGACTTGGCACTTTGATAATAGACAACCTTCTTTGAGAAAACAGGCGATTCATTTTTGGACGGATTTACTTTTGTCGGCAGCAAAACAACTTGTGGCAGAGAAATATATTGATCAAGAGACTGTGGATAAAGCAAAAGAAGAACTTGATCGCGTTGCTAATGATCCCAATGCAGTCTTTTTATATTCATTTATGCAGGCGAGAGCGCAAGTTTATTTCTAAACACCACTCTCATCTTCAATTAGGTCTTCAAGTCTCATAATCGCATTCATTCTGCCTAGGCCATCCGATAAGAATTCAACCTTATCTAGACCTAATCCTTTAAATTCTGGATATCTTAATTCAATAATATCCTTGTTCCTAAGAATTGACACCTTCTCTCGAATCGCTTTTGCAACTTTACCTTTGAACCTAGGAACATCTTTTACTGTACTAACCATATTAACATCAGGTTTGCCATTAATGATCGTTTCATCAGAAGTATCCACATCCTTGAGGCGAATAATGACAATCGGCTCCTCTTGATGTTTTTCAATTCTTAATGAAACATCTAAAACGAGAGGAAATCTTATCACTCTAGAGCCGGTGAGAAATCTCTCCATCTTTGTTGGTGTGTAGATGACATCCATGATGAGCGTTCCAGAATCACCTTTCTTATCAAGTCTCATGACAACCTTATTTGGACCTAGCTCTACTCCTGCCTGCGATAAAGAGTCTTTCCATAATCCAGCATCATAAGTTGTGACTAAAAGCTTATTTACATAATCCTCAGAAATACTTGCAACGATATTTGCATCACCATCCGCCATGAGATTCTTCATTTCTTGAACCGAATTTTTATGAAGAAGATTATTAATTCTCGTAGCAGCTATTTGGGTCGTTTTGTTTGAAATACAATCTTTTTTATGAAGATCAAATTTTTCGGTTGTACAAAAGTCTCCTGGCATGTTGACTTCAATATTATCGCCCTCTTTTGAAGTTCCAAAATTCTCCAACCGAAATTGACTTTCAATGGCGGAGGTCGCAATCCAATATTCTTTTGTTAATTGATATTGTTCCAAAACTTTAAAAGCTGCTGCACTTGTGTTGGACTTTAAAAAATCTGCAACTTGTGAAAGTAGTATTCCTTTAATGGCCTGATGATTCGCTCTGATTAATTTTTGAATTTTATCTGGTGAAAAGTTTACTGTTTTATCACCTATTTTAACCGTTACTTTAGGGATAACTATTTTTTCGTACTCCAAAGAGATGTCATCAGTGTTTAACATCAGTCTATTCGCCATTTGATCAAAATTGGCCTTCAAGATTTGTAGCTTAAAATGATCCTTCTTATCAATTATTTTAATTTGGGCAAAAAAACTAATCAATCTTTCTTCAACTGCTCTAATTGTTGGGTTTATCACATCAACATTAAAGACTGGAGAACTCTTCACTCCTGGGATAACGAGAGAAAGAGTTAATTTAGAAGCTCTTAGATTAACCTCAGACGCCGAAAAGTCAGTTCCAATACTCAAACCATCATTCAGCTTCTCATTTGCCTTAATATCAGTTTTAAAGCCTTTTACTTCGTAACTAAAATCCTTCATCACTACTTTTGTATCTGTTTCTAAAAAATGAAGACCAACAACATTCCCAAAATCACGTATCAGGTTTATTGATTCTTGAGGTAAGAGTGGACCTAACTTAGATTCATTGAGTATTAAAGCACCAGGAAATTCTCCTTTAAAAGGATCCGCCATATTGTAGTTTTTCAAAAGTGTTCTTAACTTACCAACGAGCATGTGAGACCAGTCATAATCCAGTTTAGAATCAATCACAATATCTGGTGATTTAAAAATCTCCGCAGATGAGATTGAAGAATAAAACAAAACAAGGATGAAGAGATTGAAATACTTTTTCATTTTACACCACTTATCTTAAATTTGGATTTTTTGAGTTAAATTTAATATCTTTAATATCTAGTCCTAAAAGAAGATACGCCCCTTGATTTATTGAAAGCATTTTTGGAAAGAACACCACTCCAGACTTATTTAAAAACTTTGTAAGATCCACCGAATATGTCTTGTTCATGTGAGGTTCAATGGACGATCTGAGCTCTGCCATAACCCCTTTTTTTACGGTCGAAGTCATATTTGGAATATTTGTTGGATAATTATAGTTATTTGGAAGACTTGATGAGCCAAAAGGAGAAAGAACTTTTAAATCAAGACCAGCTCCTCCATTAGAGAGATTCTTGATAACAGGAATGACTGAAACTTCTATTGGGAAGTAAATTTTTCCGTTATTGTTATGTCTCTCAAGCCAGGCTGCGATTTGGTTTTTAAACCATGAAGTGATTCCATCTGAGGCAAGACGATTCAGATCGATTTGAGCATTGACAACCGCAGTCATTGTCTTATTCGAAGAAAAGTGGAATTTCACGCTTCTAATTGAAAATCCTTGCACGGGTGACATCGACTCAAATATTTCTTGGAAGAGCTTGGTTGAATTTGCTACATCAAGCACACCATTGATGAGTGGTTCCGATATCGCAAGATTTATATCATTTTTTCGATATGGGGAGAGATCAAGCTTAGGAAGAGGTCTATCTGAATTACCAAGTGTATTTCGAACAGATATATGAGCGCCATTTAACATAAAACTTATCAAACCATGAAGTTCAAGATCCTTGTTTCCAGGCGTGCTCATTTTATTTAGAGAAATTCCAAGTTGAGCACTCTCTATGATTTTGGATAATTCGTTCATGAATTCAATACTTGGATCCTGATCACCATTAAACTTTGGGGGAAGAGGTCTAGGAATATATACATAGGTGTTATCCTGAGGAGATGCATATCTTTGCTGATAAATAAATTCATCAAATTTTACTGGTTTTTCTTTTTTGTAGATTTGGTAGGATGTTGCAATCGATTTATTAACAAGATAAACATTAATCATCTCAGCAAGATCATTCGCAATAAAATCACCTACAAAACTTAAAAGTTTTTTTGCCAAAAAGTTTTTCTTTTTTAAAATCTCATCTTTTAACTTAGAGGTGTCCAACTCTGTTTCTTGTCCATCGATCACAATCGCAATACGAGGGACATCAATCGATTTGAAGTTTATTGATAAGGATGGCGAATCACCAGACTCAATATTTGAACTCACATTTTGAACACTGACTCTTGCAACTTTGCCATCTGTTTTTACTCTTATATTTATAGAAAGTGACACTGGTCGATTGGTTGTCGCTATATTGAGGGTGTTGAGTTTTAATTTGAGACCAGAACCACAATTTTTAGTTCCTTTCTGCTTATCCTCACAAAGAGAAAGTGAGGGTGCACTAATCGAGATTTTAGAAAAACTTATTCCTAACTTAACATCGAAACCATGATCATGAGAATTAAGTATCTCTGACTTCAGACTATTCATGTCGACATCGCCATTTACTTTGATATCTGCAGTATTGAGATAAAAATTTAAATCCTTATTGAGGTTAAGATCACTGATTTCATTAACGATGGGAATGATGGGATTAGATGAGAATTTAGATTTTGGTACGGTAAATTTATAAATATTTTTAGGTATAATGATTGTTTTACTGTCCTTACTGGAAGTGTTGTATTGAACAACCAGTCTTAATATTTTCATGATGCCCTGTTCATTCAGGCGAACAGCAACTTGTTCTTGCGCCACTGCGAAGCTAAAAGAAATAAGGAATACAAAAATAAACCTTAAAAGCCACATACGGTTCTCCCTAGTATTTATAAGGAAGCTGCAAATTGAATACCAACATTGTATTAGGGCAAATAAGGGGTTAAGGCACATGTGCAGTTGTGGCCGAATAGAGTTTAAACGAGGTGTCTAAAGATTAGACACTTTTGTAAGGGTCAAAGAAGGTGGTCAGAAGAGAAATCTAATTTCGCCCAGAAGAAAAAGTCCTTAATTGGTGCAACTTAATTTCCGTCCAGAGATGGGAGCTTTTCTTTTTACTTAGAATCTCCCAATGATTAAAGAGTTCAAGGTACGTATTCAAATCAGAAGTTGACCATAATTTTGAAGTGCTTTGAACTTCTTTATCATATTGAGTCAGTCTCGTTTTTTGAGTTAAATAGCTCGTATCAATTAACTTTATTAAATGGGACTGCATAAACATAAAGAATGAGCGCATCTTTTCAAAGTCACCCTCAAGACCAATTAACTTGTGATAAAAGTCCTGGTGTTTTTTTCTAGAGAAAAGTGAGGCCAGTTGAAACTGATCTAATTTTTCCAAAACCAGTAGTTCTTTTACTTGAGTTAGTTTAATTTCGGATGCCTCTGGATAATTTATCTTCAATAAGTAGCAGGCATCATAAAAAGAGCCTAAGTTATTTTCTAAAGAGTCTAAAATCCATCCCTTGGCCTCATAACTTAATGGAAGCCTAAGATAGTGGCAGACAAAATCTAATAGTTTATTAAATTCCCAAAACCGAGGTTCCTCAATAATTAAGCAGTGAACCTTCCCCTCTTTTATTAATTTTTTCCATATTCCTGTTTCATTCTCAAAACTCAAAACAAGGACTCTATTGGTGATTTCAACGCTGGAAAGTAAGTCCCAAGCCTCAGGTGAAATATCATTCGCTTGATGAATAAAAAAATTATCCAAATTACCAAATAAACTTAAAGTCAAAAACTCTTCCTCAATCCAAGATTTCGTAATTTCGGATCCCACTTTATGGAAGACATCTTGTTTAGAGAAATCTCTAAACAAAGAATCTTTCACCAACTTTAAACTTATCGGATCAAACGTTTTTAGTGCAAGAATCCCCTGCGAAGTTCTAAAAGTCTCTCGATAATTTGAAGAAAAGAAATCCCAGATTTGCCATTTAGAATGCATACAAAATCATATCCCTAATGTTTGTAGCCGCTTGCTCAGCAAGGTTTTTTAAATTTTTTCTCTGAACCCCTTGATTTTGAGTTCCCACGACCTGTACTCCAGCATTATCCAATATTTCTCTCGTATAGAGAGTTTTTAATGGGATCATCTCATTGAATATAATTTTTGAATTTGAAAGTATTTTATCACCAATTCCTGATTTAAGTAACGCGAGCTCCTCTTCACTCGGTTTCTTTATCACAATCACTTGTAAAATAATCTGAGCATCTGTGGTACCCGGAATATAAAAATTCTGTCTTTTGTTCCCAATTGCATTTGCTGCTTTTCCCTGAGCAAGTCTTAAATTAGATGATCGAGTTGTTTCTGCGACTTTTTCCGGAGACTTAATAATGCCCAAAAGGACAGCATCAGTGTCTTGTCTGTATCCATTATTAATTTTAAGTCCACTAAATGAAGTTAGTAACCGATAAGTCTCTCTTGTGAAATCTGTATGAATTTCGGCAATATTTGAATAGTTATAAAACATCGGTATGGATAATGTTTTGATCCCATATTGAGATAAAGGATTTTCCTGCTGAGTAAAACGGTAACCAGAGCAACTCATGAGGATCAATAAAATTAAATATTTAATCATGTTTCATCTATACCATAGACAACGAGGAAGGGCTAGGTTAGAGGTATAAAATCATGTTTAAAAAAATAGAATTTAAAGGCTTAAATTACAAGGAATTAGATCAATATGAGACTCACGACCTAAAGCGTGAGAACATGTATTCTTTTTATCAGACCTTTGATTTTTTAGAGCTCGTAAAAAAGTGGCCTGAAATTATAGGAGAGAACTTATCGCGTGTGACTTCTCCTTTGAAAATCATGGGAGATAATCTCATTATTATTTCAAAGCATTCAAGTTATTCACAGAATATTTCATTCCTTTCAGAAGAAATAAAACAAAAAATCTTCAAGCTTTTTCCAGAATTAAGATCGAAAATAAAGAAAATTAACTTTATGACTCAAGAGAGCTTTTTTGAAGATAAGTCTATTAGTATTGAAAAAAAACAATCGCCTGCAAAGTTGCATCCTCAAGATCCAAAATATAAGATTTCAAAGCTTGAAGCTGAAAGAATCTTTTCTCATCTAGAAGATCAGGAACTTAAGGATTTGTTAATTTCTATTTTTATCCAGTCGAAATAGTTCTAAGAAAATTAGACCATCTTTTTTTGAAGAAATCACGTTCAATGAAAAAGTACTCTTTTGAATTTCTTTAATGATCCTATGGTCATCCTTAATGACGACATAACATCGACCTGTATCAACTAAAGAATGATCGATCAATCTCATGAGGACTTGCCAATTATCAATATTAAATGTTCTGGAATTATCTCTTAACTTGTTGGAAGACGCTTCCCCATGCCCAGGGAGGAAATAGGGTGGATTACAAACAATTAAATCAAATTTTCTATCACTTTTCCAAAGACCAAAGGTATTCAAGATAATTGAAGCATGGACTTCTTTTTTTAATTTTTGACTTATATTTTCCTTTATATAATCCATCCATTCTTGCTGCCCCTCTAAAAGATAAAGATCGCTAGGGAGCAAGATATTTGAGACTTCAATTCCGATGATACCGCTTCCACAGCCTAAGTCTAATATTGAACGAGCGGATTTAATTCTTTCAAGAACAAAATTGATTAGCTTGATGGAGTCTTCATTAAAACGATAAAAATCAGGTTGTAAATAATCATTCATCGATTAGGTTATGAATTGTTTTCTCTACGATTGTCGGATTTATATCACCAAATTGAACCATTTTAAAAAGACTCATCCAGAAAGTTTCAGAAGATGAAAGCCCTTGATTCAAAAAAATTCTTCTCGCTGGGAGGAATGTATTTCCTGACTTTTGATAAAAAAGATCCGACAACTTTTCATCATCCATTAAGTAAATGAACCAAAGTTCGTCTTTCTTTTCAGTTTCAACGAGTGTTTGATAGATATCATCAGACAAGGACAAGTTGAGTTCAATAAACGCCCAAACCCAGTAAGCTTGCTCATTCAAATCAATAGGATTCTCTCTTAAATAAGAGACTCTCTTTTTTATGGGTAGCTTTGAGATTCTTAAATACTCGACTAACTCAGGAGCAAGAGACTTCACATATTTTAGATCTAATTTGGAATAAGTTTCATTTACATCAAATTCATTAATGATTTTTATCAATTGAGGATCGTTATAAAAAGATTTTAAGTAGAGAAGTACCAAGTGCACCAACTTTCTATCAGCTGGGTGCATTGTTAGTTTTTTGAAGATTTGTTCTACACTATCAATTCCTAATTGGTGAAATATACTCTTTTTTTGATTCTCTGACTTCTCCCAGTTCACTCTTGGTGGTGTTGTGATTATTTCTGAAAGAATTCGATTCGAGCGCGTAATATTTCCAATCAAGAGATAGCAATAAGACTTAAGAATCTTTTCTGGCAGAGTATCCTCTGGGATACTTTTAATTAATCTAATTATTTGTTCCTTCATCTTTTGATCGGTAATGAGATTGAAATGTGAATGAATAAGTTCTTTCGTGAAGATATAGGTTTTTTGATCTTTGATATTTATTTTGGAAGGCCTCGCGACCCATTTAATCCATTTTTTGAGAGGGTGCTCCTGATGTAGTTTCACAACACAATCTCTCATCTTGATTAAGAATTTTTCATTTATCTTTTCAGGTGGAAATAGAATAACAGCTAGTTGGTAGTGACTTTGAGCGAGAGTTTGACAATCAACATCTTCAATTTCAATGGTGCTTGTTACCTTAAACCCATTTAAACCTATGGACGGAGTGAATTTTACTTTTTCGAGAATAATTTCTTCATCTAATAGCTTTTTTTTTTCAGGATTTATATCCTGTGCATTAGCGTTATTTATCATTGAAAAGCTAATTTCAACTGTGGAGGAGTTAAAAATTGTATTAATGATCCTATTTCTAAAATAAAGCATAAAAATAAGAATGATGAATCCCAAAATGGAAACATATATTAGCCATTCTTGTTTCTTTAAAGGCATCTCTTTTTTAATTGGTTCAACTTTTCGGCGTGGCTTTAATTTACTTTTTTTTTTTATTTCTTGAGTTTTAGCATCTTGATTTTGATCTAGATTAAGAATCTCGTCCTTACCCGATAACGTACTGGAATTGATTTCCTTCAATTTATTTGGAGCTTCATCAATAACTTTTGGTATGCTCAATTCTTCATCATTTTTATTGGAATTGAGGGCCTTTAAATCAATCCCCCCAATTAAAGTGATATCATTTGTTTCCACATTCGCATAATGATGCTGTGTCTTTGTTAGAAGAACATCTTTGGCTTCACTTATAGGATTAAATCCCTGAACTTCTGACCCCATAAGAAATCTTTCAACGAGTTCTTCTTCTCGGATGAAAAACCAATAACCGTTACCCGTACAAACTTCATCATCAGGCTTAATTGATCCATTTTGATAAAGCTCTAGAACCTTCTCTTTTGAGACGGGACCCAAGATATGATTCGATTTCGTTCTAATGAGCCAGTTCTTATCCATGGTTATCGTGCAAATATCCCAATAAGTGCTGCCAAGTCTTGGTCCGTAAATCTAAGACCAAGAGATATCGTAGCACTTTGTTTTCCATCTTTCGAAATTAAGTCTTCACCAGCAAGTCTCGTAAATAATACGTTCCAAATTTTAATTTCTGAATAAAAGCGAAGATTTGGTCCAGCATCTTTTTGATAATCAAACATTTCGATCCCCGTTCTGATACCAAAATCAGGAATAAAGTAGTCTATCCCTACACCACCTGTTGATTCAATTAAGCCAGCTCGTAATGCCCATCTTTGAATTCTTCTTCCAATTTGAAAATTGAATTTAAAGTCAGATTTATTTACTTCACGAACAGTTTGTTTGGTTTCATTTCCGTTGACTGTCGTATATGTATCAACTTCTGTTTCATTTTGTGGACCAAATTGATTAGTGACAACCCCTAAACGGAAGAAACGCTCAGGCGCCGGGTAAATATCAAGATCAAATCTGGTATCGGAACCGGTAAGAGTATTCGCCCCTGTTGATAATCCAATGTCAGCTTCAATATTGTTAATTCTATTCACGAGACGGTTAACTGATGAAAGTGTTTGTGAAACTTGGTCTACAACAGCATCATCTCTTAAAAGCTTACCAACCGTACCTTTACCCTCTTTTACGTCTGCCACGATAAGTTTGAGGTCCTCAACGGTATCGTCAACTTTGTCTAAAATTGGACCAATTTTAGCAAGGTCGGCCATAAAAGAATCTTTTTGATAGCGATCCGTCTCATGAGCAAGTTGGGATGAAAGAGCTTCGATATCATCCACTATTTTAGAAATTTTATCTTCATTTGAAGTCGTTATTCTTTTTAAACTACTTGTCACATCATTCATATTAGCAACAATTTCTTTGATCACGTTGCGGCCTTGATCGTCTTTGAGAGCCTCTTTGATACTTGCCGTGATCTCTTTCACATCTTTTAAGACAGCGGAGGCATCCTTTGCAATACCATCTATACCCTCACCATCTTCTGTGATGAGAATTGAATCTTTTGGAAGCCTGTCGCCAGACTGATCACCTAGATCCATATCTATGAATTTATCTCCCAGAAGGCCTACACTTTTGATTTTTAATTTAGCAGAAGGGGTAATCTTAATTTCATCTAAAATTTCAAAGGTAATAAGTGCTTTGTTTCCGGTTAATTGAATTTTTTTGATTTTCCCAGCATTAATACCAGCAACTTTAATCGGAGTTTTTTCAAAAATTCCTGAAGCATCAGTAAGTACTGTTTGATATTGAATATGCTTACCAAATCCAGATTGATTCTGAGTAATTTTTAATGACATTACTACTACACTGGCCATCGCTGCCAATGTTAAGAGTCCTACTTTCAGTGGGTTCAAGGAATTTTACTCCATCAAAATTCAATAACACTAACTATCGGTTATTAATCTGATGATAATCGATTCCGGCTATAACTCAAGGAATCTTCGGATGACAGGATTTTCCGATTTTTTAAATGTTTCTACATCTAAATGCTCAACTACCTGCCCTTTTTCCATGAAGACGATATAGTCTGAGTATTTCAGTGTAGCATGAATATCGTGGGAGATAATGAT
>CAMAYW010000007.1 GCA_945862475.1 Bacteriovorax stolpii | reverse complement strand
ATTGTAGATGATTCCGATTTTTCAAGAAGCATCATTCGCAAAATGCTCTCTGAGGAAAATATGAATGTCGTTGGTGAGGCCAATGGAGCCGAAAACGCACTCGCAATAATAAAAGAAACAAATCCTAATATTGTCATTACAGATATCGTTATGCCGGATATTAGTGGTATCGAATTAACAGAAAATATCACTAAAAATTTTGACGGCATTTCAGTTATTGTTGTTTCTTCACTATCCCAGGAACATATTATTCTTGAGGCAATAGCTGCTGGAGCAAGTGACTTTATTGCTAAACCTATTCAAAAACAGCAACTCATCGATTCAATAGAAAAAGTATCGATGAATATTTAAATCAAGGTAAAAAACATGGAAGTTTTAAAACCAATTGAACTAAACCGTATCGAAGAATTAAAAATTTTAAATAACGTAAGACTTTTAAATAAATTCGACTTGAATCCCATAAATTCGTTGGAAAATCTTATGGTTCAATTTGAATTAGGTGGCGAAGTCAGGGGTAGTATTAATTGTTATCTTTGCTTAGATGGTAAAGAATTAGCTGTAAGTGATAGAAATTATCTCTTTCCACTTTTTGTAGAATCAATGAATATTTTAGTTGGTAGACAAATTACTACCGATGAAATCCTAGGAAATCTTCAACTTAAACTTAGTGCCCCGAAATTAAGTTTATCATCACGTGAAATCAATACAGCGAGAAGAAACATGACTCAGAAATATGATTTTGAAATTGAAGATACGATCTACAGTGTACTAATTGAATATAGCTTACAGGCCCTTAACTAAGGTAGCTTAATGAAATCTCTTTTTAAAACGATTGGAACACTTTGTGCTTTCTTATTTTTCTTATCCATAAGAATTGATGGTGACACCATTTTTGATTCTATTTATGAAGTCATTTCCCCATTAACCACTTCTATGCAGGAAACGACAGAGAGCTTTTTAAAAAGATCTGTCTCAAATACAAAAAATTATTCACAAAAAATATTTGATAACTCTGTTCCAAAGGTAAAAGATTCTGTTAAATCAAAATTTTCTGCTCATCAAAAGAATACGTCGAATTTCATCGAAGAAAAAATCTCTGATGAGGACAAAGACAAGTTAGATGATCTCATCAAAAATCATTAACTATTAAAACGAGATCAATCTTACTGAGCAGTCACTTTACTTTTTTTATTGTCTTTTATTTTCACGTTATCTAATTGAGCTTTTGGATTATTTCTTACTGTTTGATCTTTCATCATCGAGCACTCAGTTTGTGATTCCTCAGCAAAAGCTGTCATCATCATTGTTAAAGAAAAAATAAAAAGTAGTATTTTCATGAATATCTCCTCTCGTTTGGTGATATTTCTTTATATACAACTTTTGTGCCAAGTAGACCTTGTTGAAGTGATCGGAATCAGATGAAGAATTAAGAAAAAATGTAAAAAATTTAGCTATTCTGACTAAAAAGTTAACAAAAAGAAGAGGGGAAGAATCCCCCCTTTTTTGAGTTTTATTTTATTGAGCAGACACAGATCCGCGAACATTTTTGGGTTTTGTTTTAGAATTCGCGATATTGGCCTTTGGGTTATTTCTCTCAGTTGCTTCTCTCATCATAGGACACTCAGTTGTAGTCTCAGCAGCATTGGCCTTAAGTGCGACAAACATTGTTAAAATGAAAAAAGAAAGAAAAAGATGTTTCATAAATCTACCCCCGTAGTATGAATTCTTAATACTCACTTAATTAGCAATCTGAATGCCAGAAACAAGAGTAGCTAATACACTGAAATTATGTCGTATGATGTCGATTATTTTTACAGATATAGGATTGTGACTAAAGTTTTGACAGAAATTTTATCTCGGTTAAGAATGGGCGATAATCCCTAACGGATTATCGCCCTTATTGAGACTATTGAGCAGTCGTAGATTGTTTACCAGAGGACTTTTTGACCTTTGATGGCGAGCTTGCGACATCTTTTCTTTGTTCACTCTGATTCTGAGACATACACCTTTTAAAACATGGCCCACATCCAATAATATTAGGCTTATAACAATTATCAGTGCTCGTTTGTTCGTTTTTCTCTCCCACCATTTTGTACTCATTTGCAACGACCGCAAATGAAGAAAGGGCAAGGCATAGGGCAAATACATATTTTTTCATACGAACTCCTTACATATTAAGATTCACACCAGCAGGTTTAACAATTGTTAAAAGGTTCTGAAAAGCTTGAGTGACTTGAAGTGCCATCTTATGACCTGCACTTGATTCAACTTTTTTAATTTCACCGTAGTTATCATAAGCGACGTTAATTTTTCCTACTTTTTCCATTTCAATTTCAACTGGCTTTCCGAGTGAGTTGTATTTAAAATTCAAAGTCCGTCTAGATGATGCCGACTCCACATCCACCATTTTAGAAATTTTCCCTTTTGTATCGTAAATTAAATGAACTGTTTTTCCTTGATTATTAGAAGCCTTGATAAGATTTCCCTTATCATCGTATTCAAAATCGGTTGATCCCTCATTGTTAACAACTTTCTTAATCTTGTTAATTTTATCGTTGTATTCAATGTTAACAAAGTCACCTTTCGTAGAAGATTTCTTGGTTAGAAGTCCATTAGAGTTATATTCAAAGTTAGTAACATGACTTCCACGTGCGATTTTGATCGGAAGCGAGTGTTCCCCAAAAATTGTATCAGTCTTGATTCCATTTATTTCAGTTAAGATTCTATAGGTATAGCGAGAACCATCAGCGGTCGTCTTGATTTCATACTCGTACCTATTCGCTACGGGCTTTCCGTCAAAACCCGACTTAGTAACGATTGTCCAATAATGATCATCCGGTTTTTTAGGATCAGAACCATATTGGTACTTAGTATCTTCCCCATTACGATCTACAACCTGAGTAACAAAAAAGGTTTTTTGATCGAAAGCAACCTTTAATTTTGTTTTGTCTGCATATCTAATCTCTGTCAGATTATGTGACTTATCATAGGCATACTCATAGACGTTATCTCCAACATCTTTAGAAGAAATAAGGTCATTTTCAGTATACTGATACGTTGCTTTTTTATCGCCAGCTGACCATACTTCTTTGACTAAACCATCAGGATACCAAGAAAAAAATATTTGTTTTGCTTGAGAATCTTTGATGGAATCTAAGAGACCCTCTTTGTAAGTAAAGCCTACAAAATATCCACTTTTATCAGAGATTTTAACAAGCTGACCTTGGGTATTAAAAAAATCATTCCTTCCGTCCGAGTCAGATCGTTTATAACCCTCTTTTGTTACGCTAAGTTCCTGAGGTCCACGATCATTTGAGTAAAGAACAGTTCCTGGGGCAACTGAAGCCTGAACTCCAAAATTAACTGCATAAGTGTGCCTTAATTCCGAGTTATTAGCTAATTTTTGAATAAGATCCGAAGCAGCTTTTTCAGACAGAGCAGTCTTCTTTCTCATTTCATTAACGATTTTGGTTGAAGCTGCGACAGGATCGACGGCCGTCTTTGGAGTAAAGCGTGTTTTAGCACCAGAGCCATGTTCATGAATAATAATTGAACCATCTGCTGAAAGTTCAAGCTTTGTTTCAAACTCACTTCCCCAGCCAAATCCAAACCATCCAACTTCTGTCGATTTCGAATTGTACGTTCTTGTGATTTCTAATTTTTTCCCACCGCCAGGTACGACAATGTCGGTATAGGAAATATAAAAATTTCCGTTTTTTAAATTCACACCAGCATGTGCTGCTAGTGACATCATTATGGCAATTAGAGAGAGGGCGATTGCCTTAAAAAACTTCATAATTCCACCTTTTTACAATCAAATTAATCTAGATACTTATCGGTTATTTTTACCCTAAACTTTAATATCGATGATCTTCATAATGACCCACATCCCTAGACCAACCATGCCACAAATAACGATTAAACAAAGAATGCCTGGAATGGTTCCGAAGAGTAGTGGGAAATACTCAGGATCACCGGTTCCGAACATCACAATCATGGCAAAAGGCATGGCCCCAATAATATACGCTTGAACTTTACCTGAAGCGATATAGGTTTCTATCTTAAGCTGGAGTCTAACTCTTTCTCTGATGACTAAAACGATAGTGTCAAAAGTTTCAGCAAGATTACCACCCGTTTCGCGTAAAATATTGACACTCGTGACGAACATCTCATTATCTTCTGTATAAACTCTTTTCTTTAAATTATCTAAAGCCTCATCAAGTGGAACACCAATTTTAGCTTGTTGAAGAACGAGGTTGAATTCTTGGCTAACCGGTGCAGGCATTTCATCGACAACCATACCAATCGCTTGAGGCATGGTCAGTCCTGCTCTCAGACCATTTCCCAAAAGATTGAGCGCATCTACCATTTGAGTGGCATAAAGTTTTTTTCGCTTGTTTTCAAAATAATCGACGATCGGTTTGGGGGCCTTCCAGCCAACAATTAAGAAAACAATTCCAAGCAATGTGGCAAGGGGAAGATTTCCTAGTAACGCCAGTATACAAAAAACTAAAATACCGGAACCAAAGGACATTAAAAGTAGACCAATCGTTATTTTATTTGGCTCTACTTCAATAAACATGATTTCAAATTTTTTTAAAATATAGTCTCTTGTTCCAAAAGTTTGATCATCAATCCAGCTAAATAATTTAACTGAATTTAAATAGGTGTAAATAAAGACGACGGCACCAATAACAATTAAAACACCCTTGAATCCTAAAACATCAAGAATCAAACTCACTTCTCTTTGCTTTTTCTCTGTCTGTGCAAAGAGAGATGAAGAAAAGAGAACAAAGATTAAAAAATGAGTCATTTTCGTTATCATTATTTATTAATAAAAAGTCCTCTCGGAACTTTATAACCTTTCTTTTCAAGCGTTTCGATAAATTTAGGAATAAATCCCGTGGCCATGAATTTACCGACAATTTTGCCTTCCTTATTCATTCCCTCTTGTTTAAATATAAAGATATCTTGCAAAGTCACAACCTCACCCTGAATACCTCCAATCTCTGTCACATAAAGACACTTTCGAGATCCATCATCGAGTCGAGATTGTTGAATAATCATATGAACTGCAGAGGCAATCATCTCTTTAATTGCCTTCTGAGGTAAACCTGCTCCTGCGTACTGAACGAGTGTTTCTAAACGTGATATCGCATCACGAGGTGTATTGGAGTGAACAGTCGTCATTGAACCATCGTGACCAGTGTTCATCGCTTGTAGCATATCAAGAGTTTCTCCACCTCGACACTCACCAACGACGATTCTATCTGGTCTCATTCGGAGTGTTTGCTTCACAAGGCAACGAATATCAATTTCTCCATCTCCCTCAAGAGAAGGAGGACGAGTCTCGAGTCTTACGACGTGATCTTGAGGGAAGTTAAGCTCCGCTGAGTCTTCGCAAGTAATAATCCTTTCATTCGATTGGATAAATCCACCAAGCATATTGATAAGTGTTGTTTTACCAGATCCCGTACCACCAGAAACAACAATATTTCGATGCGCCTCTACGGAAATTCTTAAGAAATCTGCCATCTCTTCAGTCATGGCACCAAATTTTACAAGATCTTTATACGTTAATCGCTTATCGGGGAACTTTCGAATCGTGATACAACAACCATCGATCGCACAAGGAGGAATAATAGCGTGAACCCTGGAACCATCGGCAAGACGAGCATCCACATAGGGAGTTTTCTCATCAATCCTTCTTCCAATGGGGGCCACAATTCTTTCAATTACATTCATCACTTGGCGATCATTAGTGAATGTCACTTCTGATTTTTTGACTTTACCGCTTTGCTCATAATAAATTTTCTTAGGACCAACAACCATGATCTCAGAAATACTTTTATCAGCAAGCATATCTTCTAGAGGCCCTAGTCCAAGAGCTTCATCAAGAATTTCTTTGACGATTCGGTTCATATCATCGCGGGTAGGAAGTATATTTTTCGTATCTTCTTTTCCGAGAAGTTCCACGACCATTTTCTTTGTTTGTTCGCGAAGAATAATTTTCGCTTTAGGATCATTATCATCCTGCTTCTTCAAATCCATTTCTTCAACAAGCGCTTTGTGAATCCTACTTTTTAATTCTGTCCATTGATCTTTTTTTCGACTTTCATCCGCGGCTGGATCGCCTTTAGAAGCACTTTGCTGGTTTGCGGAGTCCTGAGGCTTTGTGAGCTTTTCAAGAGTTTTAAGAACATTTTTTTGAATAAGTTTTCGTACACAATCTGTTACCCCTGCGCCGAATGGAGAGCCTTTAGCTCCAACAAGCACAGGCGTCGATCTTGAAAGAGCTGCTATACAACTCGCATCATCTCTAGGAATTGCATGAAAGACAGTCTTACCGATTTGTTTTCCAATGACATCCGGACTAACTGGGTGGCCATTGACTGCTTGATTCACAATGATTTGAATCATGTCCTTTGGAAAAAGCATTGTAATGAGATCAGAGTGCATCCTCTTACACTGATTCACCGCTAATAAATCTGGTGAAGCGACTATAAAAATGAGTGTTGAAAACTCCATTGCCTTCAAGGCAAGTGGAGAAAGTTCACTTCCACCATCAATCACGATCACGGGATAAATATTAACAAGTGCCTTAAGAGCTTTCCCAATTCCTTCTTCATTTATCTGCGAAGCAGCGATTGGTTCGTTTGGCATTCCAATGTAGGAAAATCCAGCTTTATGATCAATTGTAAAAAGTTGAATCGACCTTGGATCAATGGCCCCATTGAAATCTGATAATTCTTTTAGATTCTTTTTTGATTTTAGACCTGTAATGATATTTTGATCACCACAGGATTTTTGATCAAAATCAAGAAGAAGTGTTTTTGCTCGAATTTCAGAGGCGTAGGCAATGGCGAGATTCGCAGCAATCTGGGATTTACCGACTCCGCCTTTTCCGCCTATGATCGTGATGATATTACCGGCCATTTATTCTCTTCTCCTGAATTTCTTTCTTATTTCTTCTGTTCCAGCGGAGGCAGATTCGATAATTTCAGGTGTTACAAAAATGACATACTGACTTTTACTGGTTGAATAACTTTTTGATCGATAAAGACGAAACAAAGGAGTAGCCGGTTGTTGTCCACCAGCTGTTGCTGTTGTCGGGGCCGGATCGTTTCCGGTATTGTCGTAGTCGGTTGTAGAAGTGTTTTGAACAACACCCCCTATAGCAGCAGACTCTTTTGATTTCAAAATGACATTCGTCTTAATATCGTTATTTGTTGTGATGGGATTAGTGTTTCCAGATGGAACGGCAATGCTAACGCTGAGGTTAATCCCAAGCTCAATTTTTTCTTGCTCTAATATGGAAGGCTTCACATCCAAAGTTAATCCTATATTCGCTGCATCTGCTTTCGTAAAATCACCCGTCCCTAGAGCAAACGGTATTTTGGTATTTTTGGAAATTCTACCACCTTCATTAAATCCATCTCTTACTATAACCATTCCAGACTGGATCGTTCTAGCATAACCCGCACTTTTAGCAGCGTTCAATTTAGGAAATAAATTTGAAATGGTAGCACTGAGTGTTCCCTCAGATTGTTTCGCTGATAAATTTCCTGAGGCCGTTTGACCAAATTGAATGCTTGAATTATCTGCACCCATCAGAGGTGCCCACTTGAAGGCAAAAATTTTATTATAGGTTTTTGAAAGTTCTACGAATTGTGACGTTATCTTGATCATCTTGGGAGCTGGAGGTGCGTCTTTTTTCTGACTTACAGCTGTAAAATCGATGATGTCACTGGTTTGAGGAGAAGCGTAGCGATTACTTGCTGATGATAAATTAATAATTTTTGGTGGTAGAAAAGCTTTGGCAATTGTAACGGCGAGGGCTTCTCTTCCATCAGGTTTTTGTTGTGGACTCACCACTCCTTCTAACCAAAAAACTTTATTCACAACTCTTACAGTGACTTCTTTTAAATTATTTCGCGCTAACTCTTCAGTCATTTTTCTTGCAATCACTCGCTGGGTTTGAGGAGAGAGCTCAATTAAAGTGAGAACATCGGGATAGCTAGCAAGCACTTGAGAGACTCTTCCAATATCATCGGGAACGACGATTTCGCCACCAACATAAACTTTTCCGCCCTTAATTCCAATTTCAAGACCTTCAACGTCTCCAATTAATTCCCTTAACTCTGAAACAGTATTAGATTTACCTGTTGCCGTAATGACTACGGTATAAATAAGTTTCACATCGCCAACACTATCTCTTACGGTAACATTCGTTCTACCGGGCTTTAATCCCTTAAAGATAATTTCTCTTTTCGTGGGAATGAGAACTAATTTTAAGATACTTTCATTTCCGATCGTAATTTTGGGACTGTAATCGAAATCAAGTTTTTCAATAATATCAATCCCCATGGCAACTTCTAAGTCCTTATTTGGGACCGGGGAAGTCTGAGCGTTATCTTGGGAGAATCCTAGATTCACAAAAGAAAAAAATAAAATGGTGATTAAAATTTTAACGACCGACACCACCAGCCCTTTTATTTTCTCTCGCCGATTGCTCGGCAAAATATGTTTGTGCCTCGGCCCTATCTTCATCTAAAACATCGTAAAGTTTTGTCGATGCTATTCTTTCAACTGTTTTATCATCATTATTTCTAAGCGAAAGATAGATTCCGTTACCTGCAGATATGAGAAAAACCATCTTTTGAACTTCAAAGGGAGTAAGCTCCAGAGTTACGGTATTAAAATTTGTATAGTTATTTAATTTCATCTGACGAGAATCTTTCTCATCTTTTATGTTAATGATCGGTACCGAATTTGTAATAAATAATCCTGTAGATAAGACGATCACATCTTGAAGCACTGTTTTAACTTTTAACTTTTCCTTCTTTCCCGCTGCATAGTCTACAAGAGCAAGTACATCTACTCGATCCCCTGGCTTAATTAATCGACTGACAGCTTGTCCTTCAGTAACTTGTATAGACATGGCCCTTTTGCCAATAGAAATTTGACGGGACAATCCAGATTGTGAACCAGGATATGTCACTCTCGGAACAGTAATCTGTTCTCCTTTTTTGATTGGTACTGCAGCAATGGTATTATACAGATCCTCAACTCTTTTGAAGTGACCTGGCATTTGAAATTTTGAAGGAATATTTATGAGTTGAACTTTTCTATCATCGATAATTTCAAGTTCTTTGATATCTTCTTTTGCGATCACCACTGGTGTTTGATTCCCGTAATCGCTCTGTAATTCGGTCTCTCTACTTTCGATGTAAGACCAAATCATGGCAACGGCCAGGGCAGCAAGGAGAAGACTGGTAGTAAAGGCTCGACTATTCATTGTTCTTCCTAAACTTTGAATGATTTTTCAATTACTTAATCTTACCAGATTTTTATTTTCATGGAGCAAAATGAAATTTCTTACCTACTGCATGATTATGCAACTTCTTTGATCAACAACAGCACTAAAGTCTCCATCACCTTGATCAGGAGCATAATAGACTTCACCATTTTTATGATAAAACGTCGCTCCACATGTTCCGTAGACTGTTCCGACTTTTACCCAGAGACTTTTTTCAGAATTGTAGGCATCCTCACACTTATCTTTAGGACTATCTTTAAAAGGGATGCTCACCTTATAACATGGCATAACTGGACTCCCCTCGCCTTTTACGTAATCACGCCAACCAATAAAGAAGACACTAAAATAGGACCAACTTTCAAAATTGGGTACGCTGAGCGGAGACGGAGTAGTTGAGCTGTTTTGAATTCTATAATAGTAATAAGATCTAGCTATCTTTTGCTGATTGATGGATCCATTGATTGAATTAGCAAATCCAGAGATCACTGAATACAGTGTCACAATGAGTGGTAAAAATATAATTAACTCGATGAGGGCTTGGCCTCTTTGAGAACTTAAGTTATTTTTCATCAACATCCATCATCGTATAAGGTGACGTCCATAGATTGATCACAATTTTGTTGACCTGTAATTGCATAGCAAACACGACTAGCACACTCGGCCCTCGTAGGTTCTTTACCTAAAAAAGATTCTGAGACTAATTCTAATTTATTTTGTCCAGCCACTCTTCCAATCATGTCCATTGTTACCTCAAAGGTCGTGTAAGCACCAATCGTCAGGGTTTCATTACTCCCTGAAGCTTGTTCGACTCTGTTCACTTTAAAATTCTCACTCGGAATTTTAAGAACGCTAAGGTTATAGTTATTAAAAGCGGTTTCAGCATTTTGGGCGGCTCTCTCAAGGGACGGACCATTATTTCCAACTTGGCCTTTGTGGGTGTCTTGGGTGAGATAAACTCGACTCGCCATAAAAGTTGCATACTGCACGAGGTATCCGGTTGCATAGTTCACTGAAGTATTAAAAATAACTAAAATCAAACTGAGTCCAAAAACGAACGTAAAAATAAATTCAATCGTCGACTGACCTCTTTCATTACTACTGGCCATAAGGGTCCTTCGGTCCAAAGAATCGAGAATCTCCGGCGCTTGATACATCGACATATGACGGATGATTCAAAATATCTTTATTATCTCGAGGAATATCAGGTAGGGGTTCTCGCTCCGAGCCACTGATATGAAAAGCGTGGCGGTAAGAAAACTCGTTTTGTGCCTTAATTTTTAAACCTACTTCTCCTTGATCACCAAACATTCTTTTAAAGGCAGCACTCTTATACACAGTCATGACGAGAGAGATGACAACAACGAAAAGAAGAATATACTCAACAGTCGTTTGACCTGAATCTTTATTTGTACTTAATTCCATAATTCCATCCCTAACAGAATCCATGCAAAAGAGATTACCGGCGCATAACTAAACCTTGATTTAATTAAATCCCGAATACCTTTCCAGTGACGATTAACAGAGAAAGCAATCAGTTCACGACGATGTCTAAAAAATCTCATTAAAAGCAAGATGGTTCCAATAACTACTGTACTGATGATGATTTTCTCAAAAAAAATAAATTGATAATCAAAAGGTGTCACAAAAAAAAGTGACGCGAGATATTTTGAATCACCAGCACCCATAATATTCAAAAGAAAAAGAAAAAAACCAAAACCAATAAAACCCAAAGGGAATAGAAAAATACTCCAGTTCAATTCATAAAAATGGCTTCCCATTAAAAATAACAGGAAAGCGAAAAAGAGGTTAAACAGAATCCAATAGTTTGAAATTTTTTTCGTTCTAAAATCGACCCAACTGACGATGAGTAATTCTATCAAAAGAAGACTAAACACTATTTCAAATTTCATGGAGTGCCCGAATAAGAATTCTCATACCCTTTCATCCAACAATTTGACTGACAAATCCCAACTGTCAGGTGCGTAGAGAGTACGTGGGAAACACTACCCATAGCATCACTAAAAAAATCAGAATATTTTGAAATGACATTGAAGCCGAAAATAATCGCAAATGCGAGAATGAAAATGTACTCAACCGTAGCTTGACCACGGCTATTTGTTGATGGTTTCACAACGAAGATGGTATCACGAACCTTAGGAGAGGCAAGAAATTACTTACCTACTCCCATTGAGAGATATCATCATTAACTTTACCCATTACGTTCCCTAGGATACCACCTTCACCATCACCACCCTCACCCAAGAGTTGCTTTGTAATAGCACCCTTGAACTTGATAACGATAGCAGCAGCTACGGCAACCAGCAGAATATACTCTGTGGAGGTCTGCCCACTCTCGTCCTTCAAGTAAGCTAATAATTTATCCTTCATACTTCCCCCTTGAGGAGCACACTTGTTCTACATACTGTTTTTCGACCTAAAGTCATTAAAACTTTAGAAACATTTTAGTATTTTAATGCAGCTTAAGGGTCGGCTGGATTATTTTTAAATTAAATTGGGCGGGTATTTCTTAAACTACTGAAAAGACTAGTTAGAAGTTAGATAGACAAAAATAAAGTGATAAACTTGCCTCTCCTGATTGCCAAGAAAATGCGGTAGTATTGTAAGTGGGTCCGGGGCAAGATCATAAAGTTTCGCCCCTACGATTTAATTTTCGGGAGCGGTCCCTGATCACGGTGTGCATGCTTGCCTGTCCTAGTATTAGGACAGAATGTGAGAAGCCTAAAGTGATTACTAATTGCGCCCACCTAGTCTACTAGGGGCGCGAAACCGTTTAAAGCTCTTCTCCGGACCTTTATCTTTACCTGTCTAAATAATCAGACTCATTTTACCGATAATTCAATCCGTGAAATTACCCATTCTATTGATTTTGGCCATCATCACGATTGTGAGCTGCTTTGGTTCAACTCCAGTGATTTCTCTCATCGATTATTTACGAGAATCTCCTGCATCGGTAGGTGGTTCCATTACTTTGGACAAGGATTTCCAACTCTATAGTGGGAAAAAGGGTATTTTTCCTGTTGGAATGAAAATAAACTCCAAAAAGGATATTAATTACTCTTTTTCAGAGGATTTTCTATCTATTGACTCCGAACAAGGTCTCTCCCTAACGATTGCAGGGATGAGCTTTCAGGTGAAAAACATTTATTACAACGAGAAAACGGGAAAATTTTCTGTCAAAACGAGTACTCCTTTGGGTATTGGAGCTGCAACGTTGAGCTCACAAGTTGAGCAGGTTTTAAATGAGCATTATAGGCCAAAAATGATAAAGGCTTTTCAAGAACTTAAAACGATTCGATCACGCCAAAGCCTTAGGGACGTGAATGAAGTCATATCGGCCATAAGTAACATTTTCTCTACTGGATTAAAGACTCCGATTCCGACGATTCGTGGTACGGCGAGCTTAATTTTTAATCCGCGCACCAAAAAAAATCTTAAGCTCGATCAATGGAAAGCAGAAATAAAGCAGGGAGACTATCTCGTACTAGGTATGGATTTTACGAAATCTTCGACGGGTATGTTAGTTAATGGCGTAAGATTTAGTTCTCAGCAAGGAATAAGAATTTCTGGTAAAACTAATTTTCCAGAAATTAACTCGATTCTATTTAAAGAGATGAATGCCAACGGCCAAGGAATTACCTTTGGCTATGATATCGGAGCAGAGGAAGTTGTCGCGGGATTTAGAATTCTAATATCTACCCTTCAGGCCTACTCACGCTCATCAGGGGATATTTTTCGTGAATGTGACCCAGTTCGCTTAGAGGGGATCAGAAAAATGATCGATGGAAACCTTAGAAGAGAAATTGCGGAAATGATCAGGATCCACAGAAGGTCTCTTCTCAATGCTGGGGCCAGTCCCCAATTACTTGCCGCTCTTGATTAGCTGCCCCTACGAATTTTTATCTTGACGAGACCGCCCCCATACCAAACAATAAATGTATGGACACAATCAACGTCAATGAATATCAAAATGTTTCTTGGATTGAAAATCTTGCACTTGAAGAAGTGAACATGGAAGAATCTGGGATCATCAGATTCAATGACCACCTCAACACTCAACAACTCTTAGAAGAATCTTCTTTAAACTTTGTTAATAAACTAAAAGATCGTTTCGAATTTTATGTGTCTCTTTTTAATCAATATAGAAGCAATAGAGATAGCTCACGCTCGATTAAAATCTTTCGAATTTCAAATACAGTAAATGATTTTATACTTTTCAGAAACTCCTTAAAGCTCATCGTAGCAAGACGTGCTCCAGATGTTGTGAGTATTGGATTTCTTTCAAACAATGGTGGTTTGTTTGCTGCTAGGCTTGCTAATGAGGGCCAATCAGTTCATGCCATTCATGAAATTAAAGCTCATGTTGGTCCGTTCAATACGATTTCTTGGAGATTCCAGGGAGAGCCTGTTGAACTTGAAGCACTCGTTAAGTATTACCTTTCAGAGTTTGTGAAGAATTCATCTCGTTAATTGCTTCCAATCTCTTAAGGTCAAATGTAAGGATTGTTCTACATTTGGTAATTCAATTCCCGTTAGTTCCTCAAAACTTGTACAATCTAACTTAAAAAATAATTCTTTTTTTTCTTCTTGGTCTTCTTCATTTAATCCGGGAAATTTCCCCATCGTCGGTTGTAAGAGGGATACATCTTTTTTAAAGACTCTTGCATAAATTTTTGCGAATTGAAATCTTGTTAAATGATCTTTGCTCGATAGATTTAATAGTCGATTCGAAATATTTTCTCGAATGATCATCTTCACCGCGTTCCCGAGTGTCTGTGAATCTAAAAATCCAGTATAAACATTATCATCAATTAAAGTTGGTTCACCGTTCATGAGTGATAACTGGAGTTTTTCAAACCAATTCACTGATCCTCTTGGGTACGCTCGGCCATAGATTGTAGAGCATCTTAAAATTGCATAATTCAAGCAAGATCTTTGAATGTAAAATTCTGTTGAGGACAAGGTTTTTCCGTAAGTCGTATTTGGAAATGGCGTTTCGGACTCACGAATTTCTTGGTTTTCTCCACTAAAAATAAATCCTGATGAGAAAAAAATAAACTTTGAGCTAAATCGATCAGAGGCTGTCGCACAGTTTACGGCCCCCGTTGTATTCAGCGCTTCACAAAGTTTTGGATATCGTTCAGATGTTGAAAGAGAATGTAATCCAACAGCATAGATAATGACATTCGGTCGAAACAGCGCCACAAGACTAGAGACATACTCTTTTCTTAAGACATCGCAAGGAAGACTGGTCACACCTGGAATCGTAACAGGTGTTTTATAGTAAGTGCCTATGATTCTGAATTCATCCTTTAAAGATTCAATGAGGTTGGAACCTATAAAGGAAGATATTCCAAATATCATGACTGTTTTTTTCATAAAATAATTATACTCGAAATTTGTCTATGAATCTAATGAAGGAAATTTAATCGGGGAAAAATAAAAAAACCTTCCCCCATTCGGGGGAAGGTAAGTGGGTGTGTTATTAGCCGAGTAGCTTTAAGGCAAAGTTTGGGGCCTGATTCGCCTGAGCGAGTACTGAAACACCGGCCTGAGAAAGAATGTTATTCTTTGTCATATCAGCTGTTTCAGAAGCCACGTCTACATCACGGATCCTTGAGTTTGCGGCACTAAAGTTCTCTTCTGTAATCGCAATTGTATTGCTTGCTGATTGCAGTCGGTTTTGAAGTGCACCCAAATTGGCGCGAGTTCCGTTGATTCGCAACAAAGCCTCATCAAGCTTAGACAGTGATAACTGTGCTCCCTCTTTATTTGCGATGTTCTCACCATTGAGACCAAGGCTTTCAAGAGTTGAGTCGGTTGAAGAAGAGTCGAAATTGATCCTGTCATTTGTTGGGTCATTGTGAATCCCAACTTGAATGTCGACCATTCCGCCTGTTCCATCAAGAAGTTTTCTCCCGTTGTATTCTGCTCCTTTGGAAATTCGCTGAATTTCTTCAAGAAGGTTTTGGAATTCAATGTTTGAAAAACCTCTCTCAGTATCTCCCACAGTATCAGAGGCTGCTTGGATTGAGAGCTCTCTGAGACGAATGATGATGTTAGAAATCTCGTTGAGGCCGCCTTCTGCTGTCTGAATAAGTGATACGCCGTCATCTGAGTTCCTTTTTGCTTGTCTGAGTCCTCGGATGTGGCTTTTAAGTTTTTCACTTATCGCCAATCCAGCCGCATCGTCAGCCGCGCGAGTTATTCTTTCACCGCTGGACAACTTCCTTAGGTTGCTGTCCACATTCATCTTTGTCATTCCTAAAGCACGTTGCGCAGATATGCTGGCAACGTTTGTATTTATTCTTAATCCCATTTTTTAGTCCTTTGTTGTCATTGTCGAACCTCCATGTTCAGTTTGGGGACCTTCTGTCCACCGGTTGTTATTTTTTTAAAAAATACTACCCTTAAAAAAAACTCGCTAGTTCACACACCCACTATCAAGTTTTGCAGGATTTCGTTTTACGTCAGTGTTAGTTCGTTAAGGCCTAGGCCTCAGGGATATTTCTATCCCTGAGAAGCGGCGTTAATAAGACTAATAGCATTCGAGGTAGACTGGTTCGCTTGTGCCAGTACTGAAGTACCTGCTTGCATTAGAATGTTTGTTCTCGTCATCTCTGAAGTTGCAGAAGCAATGTCAGTGTCTCTAATACGTGAGTTCGCAGCTGCTAAGTTTTCATTAGAGATCTGGATGTTATTAATCGTTGACTGAAGTCGGTTCTGAAGAGCACCGAAGTCAGCTCGGATACCAGATACGTTCTGAATAGCTTGGTCAATCGCCGCTAGGGAGTTCTGAGCTGAAATTTTATCAGAAACAGAAGCTAAGTTGAGTCCAAGAGCAGCTACGTTTACGTCGGCTGATGAAGCATCAAACGTTAATCTGTCTGCTAAAGGATCATTTCTTGTTCCGATTTGGATATCAAACACAGATCCAGTACCATTTAGAAGTGGAACACGGTTGAATTCAGTAGAGTTGGCAATACGATCAACCTCTGAAAGAAGTTGTTCAAATTCAACGTTAAGGAATTTACGCTCTGTTGGCCCGATAGTATCAGAAGCGGCTTGCACTGATAGTTCGCGAAGACGAATCATAATGTTACCAACTTCAGCTAAGGCACCTTCAGCGATTTGCACCAGAGAAACACCGTCTTGAGCATTTCTTTCTGCTTGTCCTAATCCTCTGATTTGAGCTTTTAAGTTTTCTGAGATTGCGAGTCCAGCAGCATCGTCACCAGCACGGTTAATACGGCTACCTGAAGAGAGTTGCTCTAACACTTTCTGTTGAGCACCACGTGTTTGACCTAAGTTTCTTTGCGCATTCAGCGACGAAACGTTTGTGTTAATCCTTAAACCCATAAATCCTCCTTGATCGGGTTTCACTCGTTCTCAATCCGTGAGAGGAGCGATGAATACCATGAGTGGCGTTCATGCATAACTTTTCGACAACGCAGCGAAAGACTTTAGGAATCTGTAAAAAAAATCGACATTTCTTACAAAAAAGGCTTAAATAACTGAAATTACGGAGATTTAGATATGGGCAATATTTTCCCCTTAAGTGAAAAACCCTTATTATTTGAGAAGACTCTTAAGCTCATTGAAAAATCTTTTCATTACAAAGACCCATTTTCCTTCAAAATCGACTTCGCTCCACTCATGGATGTAAGTAATCACAAAAATTGTTTCATTATGATTGATGAAAATGAAAATGTGATCGCTCATGTAGGTGTCAAGGAGCATTTTCTCACTCTCAATCACGTGAAATATCCCATCATTCTTCTGGGAGGAATCGCTGTAGATGAATCACGCAGAGGTGAAGGTCATTTTCAAACTCTCTTTCAAGACGTTTTAGCAGAAAAAAGAAGTGATACTACGTTTTTTCTCCTCTGGAGTGATCAAGAAAAACTCTATAACAAATTTGGATTTCATCTCTGTGGAACACAGATTGAAATCGAAAAAGAAAAAAAGATTTCACCATTTGTGAAAACAACCTTTGCGAACCTCAAAGATAAAGAGAAAGTTGAAATTAAAGATCTCTATAAATCCTTTTCAAAAACATATCTCACCATAGAAAGAAATGACTCTGACTGGAAAGTGATTGAGCAAATGACATCTGCAGATCTTTTTATAAGAAAAGAAAATGACATCATTCATGATTACTACTTCATGAACAAAGGTCAGGATCTTCCTGGGATTATTTATGAGTATGGTAGTCTAAAGGATCTCACTCTCCTTGTTCAGGAAATCTCCTCCTATGGTAAAGTGTGGCTTGGTAGAGATTTAGTTCCGAGTGAGAATCTTCAGTTTCAATTTTTCATGGCCCCTGGAGACTTAAGATTATTTACGGAATTTATTTTTCAATTAACGAAAGAACAATTTAAAATTCGAAATATTAATCCTATGAAACAAGAAGTCTTTTTTGACTTTAATGGTGAAACTCTCTCTTTAAATTTACCTGAGTTTCTAAGAGGTATCTTTGGACCGGGGGTTTTTGAAGAGATTGACGTTAGACCCTTTTTCTTAAGTGGGCTTGATAGTATTTAAGAACCTAAGACGACCTAGATAAGATAGGATCCATCTCTAAACTGACATACGCTCTGCTCATGTCCATCTCGATCTCTCCCGATGATGACCTCACCACCCATAAGTTCTTTACACCTAACGGCTGCAGGGTTTTTTCCTCCGAGCAATAAATCTCGAGGAAGAGATTTTTTCGAAAACTGGATGTATTTTTGAAAGGCCTCGCATTTTTTATTTTTACAGCTTCGGTTTACGTAAATTCCGTCCACTTTTGCGAAGATAACCTTGAGTTCGCCAAACGTTAAGACCAGATTTGCTCCCAAAGCATTTAGAGAAATCATCCATATGAGAAAAAATCGGGCCATCATGGAGAGGCCTTGTTCACTAATTGAGAAATCTCATTTGTGCTGTCGACTAAGACATCTTCTTTGACCCAAAATTTACCATCTCGGTCCCCTTCCTTATCAAGAGAGCATTCAATCGCAGCATTTTTGTCTCCATCGCTCACAGGACAGCCATTGTATTTCCCCCATGAATTAAGAAGCTGGTACTCAATTTTACCATCTTTGCATCGGTATCCTGAGATGGTCATCTCATGCAGAGAATGTCCATCAATCCCTTTTACAGGAGTTCGGCAAAAATTTGTCCGAACACTTGGATTATCCATGAACGCCGTACAAACACTGATACCCAGAGCGCGATTAGATGAAATGTTATTAAAGACTTTCATTCTCACAATTGCTCTCGCACTTCCAAAATCATAACAACCTCCCTTGGGACCAGTGTAAGTTGTATTTGATAAGTCAATATACTGGGATTGATCACACATGCTAAAGGAACCACAGGATAGATTTTTTAGATCAATCAAGTTTTCTTTTTTACTGCAACCAGGCAGGAGCATGTCTTTTAATTGTCCCCCGAATTTGGATAATGGGTTGGTCATTTTGTTTATTAAAGACTGATCAAGAGCTTCCCCTATCTTCATGATGGGTGCTAGAGCACTAAGCATTTCATCAAGTTGGGTCTCGGGAATACATTGGTGTATGTTGCTGTTTTTTACCGCCTCAATAATGGCCGTATTTTCCGAATAGGCGTTACAGACATCTGACTTTTGAAGAAGTATGCCGTTATAAAAACTCGTGCCCAAATCTACCGGATCAACTTGAATTTTCCCATTAGGGGATCCTGGTGGACAGACGGCATTTTTACCGGGAGTTTTAAGCTTTGAATTTAAGAAGTCAGCAACAACGGAACCAAGCTTTTCCTGAAAAATAGTATTGTTTAATACCTCATCCTTATCTTTTTTTAAAAATGCTGAGAGCTCAGGTTTTATCTTCGAGTTAATTAAAAATAATTCAAACTCTGATTCCAAACTGGGAGGAATAACTAACTTGATTCGATCCTCAGTGATGATCGACTTCGCTCCTAAGATTTGTTGGAATTTTTCTGCCTTAAATTTACCGCATGGCTCTGAAAGATCCAGGTTAATCAGCTCTAAACCGATTGTATCATCGAGAGCCTTTTTCAAAGGGAGATCTTTTCTTTTTTCTGCTTCACAAGATTGAATCACTTTGCTTTTTTCAAGATTAACAGTATCAATCACTTTCGCTAAGTTAGATTTTAATTTTTGAAGTTTTGCCGGGTCATTTTTAACCTTATTAACAGAATCAAAATAAGTCCCCAAGCTTTTCATCAACTCTAACTGAACATTACTATTTACTAGCTCTTTATTTTCTAAAAGAGAGTGTTTTGAGGGGCAGGCCCCACCAGCTTTTTTAATCGCAGCAATCGTGTCACAAAAAAATCCACCATAAGTGAGTTCACTTCCATCGTTTTTCACATATTGATTTTTTCCATCACTCCAATTTTGAGACCAGCCATTCGTCGAGGACTCAAGAGCTGCATGAATATAGGAAACATCAGGTGAACCTGGAATCACTGATTTTAAAACAGCTGAGGTCGTATTCGCGTAACAAGTCCCGAGACCATCTTGATCTTGAGTCTTATGAGTTGAAAGAGATTTTCCTGCTTCAAAAAGAGAAGTCTCAGTATTGTCGGCAATCGAAACATAAGTTTTTCCATTGCTCATTTTGCAATCGGCGAAAAGGGACACGTTAATTAAAATGACAAAAAATAAGATATAGCTCATCAGTATCCTTATCGGATCCTTTGATTAAAACTTTCTAAGAAGAGCGATCCTAACCATTAAGTAAGTGGCAAGACCCCAGAAAATCCAGCTTAATACAGGAACATCTGATAAAGCGACCACTTGAACGTTCCTGACAAAAACAGTCCCACTCAAAACGAACACACAGGCGAGAAGCGATAAACCAAGGCTATAAAAAGACCTATTAATGCTTTTTGAAACTTTATCAAGGTCACGAATTCTTAATTCAATGGAATAGTTGTTTCTTGATACTTCCTTTAAAAACCATTTGAGATGCTTCGGAACGATTCTTATCGAATTGATGACATCTTTTGCCACCCACATAAGCTCTTCTTGAGCATTTTTCTGAGACAAAAGTTCAGACATAAGACCAGGAAGATCCTTTTCTAAAACCTTAAAGATATTTATGTCATAACCAATAGACTTACCAACTCCATCCAAGGTCATGAGTGCCCTAAAAATAATAAACCATTCTCTTGGAAGATAGAGCTCATGTTTACCAAGAGTTCGTATAAGATTGC
>CAMAYW010000006.1 GCA_945862475.1 Bacteriovorax stolpii | reverse complement strand
AATGATGTTGATCTTTTCAAGAAAATAAGCGAGACCGAGTATCTTGAGGCTGAATTAGGGAAAGTGGGTATTTACCTGGGTTTAATTGAATTAGAAGAAAAAAATATTGCGTTAGGTGAAATCAAAGTATCAGAGAGTTATATAAAATATGTGGGCAAAGAGAGTGACGAGGAAATAAAAGAAATAGACCAGAAAATCATTGATCGTATATTTAAAGCTCCAGCATTGTTTCCCATTAGACTAGATACAGTCTTAATTGAAAATACTAAAATATTTTTTAATCATGACTTGCTTGAAGCAAAAAGATTTAAGCTCTATAAAAAAGACAAAAGTTTCATTACAAGATTTCATTTAGCAAACATTCGGCCAACCAAAGAATCTGATTTTATTTTGGATGAAATATGGGGTGATGCCGAAATAACTAAAAAAGATATCAATATTTATCGAATTAAAATACAGCATGATGTTCAAGCTGCTCTCATCAAGGGAAAGGTTTCCAATTACTCTAAATTAAAGAATGCTTCTGCTGAATTGAATGGTGAGGTGAATGCCTATTTTGCTAATTTAATGAACGAATTTATGCCAACAATGGATAAAGTTATCTTTGACGATGGATCTGGAAGAGTTGGATTTAAATTAAAATACAGCGAACAATTACTTTCGGGTACAGCTGACATCTACATAAAAGATCTCGATTCCAATATTTTAAAAGCTTCAGAGTTACGATCCCTTATCAAATTTGAAAATGGAAAGGTTTCGGTAGATAAATTAAACTTAGAGAATCATGATGAGAATCTAAGACTTGTTAATCCTGTAACGATTTATGATTTCAATAAAAAAGAAGTACCAACGCTTAAGCTGTCTGTAAATTTAGAGAATTTCAAATTAACCAATTCACTCCAAGCTTTGGGCCCAGATTTTAAAATACTTCGGGGAGAACTCAATGGCGAGGCAAGAATAGAAATTGAAAATAGCGACATCAGAATTTTACCCAAAGATGGTTTTTACATTAAAAACTTAGGACTTGTTACTGGTGAGGGGAGCAAAAGTTTTACCATTTTAATGATTAAAAATGCAAAACTATCAAAATCTGAAATTGCTTTTATAAATAAAGAATTTTCGATTGATTCAGAAATCGATTTGAAAAATTCAAAACTCCACGTTAAAGGTTTCGTAAATGATAAAAAAGTTAGTTTCGTTGTTCCAGAAACAAAGATTGACCTAAGTGATTTTGGTGGCATATCTCAGCTCGGAATAAAAGGAGTCGGGCCTCTTTCAATTACAGTTGAGGGCCCTCCTAGCGAAACGATTATCGACATAAAAGGTAAGACAGAAGGTTTTGAAATATTAGGGTATCATCTCGACAGAGCTGATAAAAAAATATCTATTAATCTTGGGAATTCAATTGTTGAAATAGATAAACTTGAATCACTTGTTGGGAAAACACGCTTATCTGGCATTGGCACAGTAAATTATAAAGATGAAGATATTGCGATTGGAATCACTTCCAATGACGCTAACTCAGGGGATCTCATTCAAATCCTTGACCCGATTTTTAATAAGCTTGATTTCCTTCCAAGTGATCTTGATTTTAAAGCAAGGGTCGATGCCGACATTTTTGGAAAATATAAATTTAATGATTTAAAGATTCGAACAAAAGTTGAGTTCTCTGACTTAACCGCTGCATCTGAAACCATTAGTGCTGGATCTTTTGATCTTACACTTTCAAACAAAGTTATTTCAGTTAAGAACCTCGAGGCGATAAAAGGAAGAGGCTCATTTGACGGTGAATTCCTTTTTGACTTAAGTAATGATTCATTTGATTTAAAGATGTTTTGGGAAAACCTTGAACTGCAGTCCTTCCAATTAATAAAAAAGCTTGGAATTAATTTAGAGACTTTGATTTCAGGGAAAATTAAGGGTGGAGGATTTACAAAGGATTATAAGTTAAATCTTGAGGCAACAGCATTTGACTCAAGGGCCTTAAATTATCTGTTTGATGATTCCAGTATTGAATTATTGATTCAGTCCAAAAGGTTAAAAGGTAAGGCAAATTTTCTTGGAAGTATTTTGACGACAGATTTTAGTTTCGGTTTGGACGTAAATACAGACTCAAGATTTGATTTTAAGGTCTCTTCACAAAATATTAAACCTGTACTGGTAGCAGTTCTTGGTAAACACCTTGAAACTGAGAATTTTTCGGGAATCATTGATTTTGATGTGCAATCCAAGTTTGACTACGGTTTTAAGAACCTTGACCTGGAAGCATCTTTAAATAAATTTATTTTTAATCATCCGGAATTTAATGTTGATTATAAGTCATCACGACCGGAGTTTTATGTGAAGGATAGTCGAATTCAGAGATGGAATCTATCCGTAAAGCAACCTGATCTCTATATTGATACTAAGGGAGAGGGTACCTTTGGCGACAGGGTTTCGCTCATACAAGAATTTCATGTGAACTCAAAAATTTTGGAACTTTTAAGTTCAAAAATTTTATCATCCCAGGGGTTTATAAGAAATATTGCAAAGGTAAACGGAAACAAAGATAAATTTGATTTTTCATTAACTTCAAAAACATCAGATCTCGATTTATCGATTGAGCAAGTCCCTTTGCAACTGAATGATCTAAAGTACAACATAGATTTTGCAAAGAAACGACTTCAGATTCATGAATTTTCAACTAGCTTAGACAATGGGGTCTTCTCGATACTTGGGGATGTTTTTTTTGATGGCGAACATCCTGACGTAAATCTTAAATTTAATTTAAATAAAGCGGAAATTCCTATATTGGGGGATTCTTCTATTAACATTTCTGGTGAAGGTATCATTCTCGGAAATAATTATCCTTACACCGTTGGTGGAGAGATCATTATCAATAAAGGGAACATTGTTGAAGAATTAAATAACTTTAGTTCAAAATCTGCTGCTTTCTCTCAAGTCAGATTTTTACCACGAAACCAAGAATCTGTTGCCGGAAAAATGTTTACCATTAATCTAAATGTGAAAGCAGAAAATCCTGTTCGAATTTCTAATTCTTTGATGGATATTGCCTTCATTGGAGAAATGCGATTGACGGGGAATCCTTCTAGACCAAGAGGAGAGGGAAGGTTAACTTCTCCAGTCAATTCATCCAGAATATTCTTTAAGAATAATGAGTATCAGATTTTAAGTGCTGATATTAATTTTAGTCCTAAAAAAGAAATTACAAATCCCGATTTTGATATTCAAGCATTAACAATAATTTCTAATTATAAAATTTATCCGAAAGCATATGGTGATTTAGAACGATTTAATTTTGATCTTACATCTGAACCTGTGCTACCGAGAAACTCAATTCTATCCCTTATTGCCTTTGGTTATACGGATGAAATTCAAACAGCCCTTTATGCAAAAGATCAAAGAAGTTTAACTCAAGTAGGTGTTGGTTCATTTGTTTTTGATCGCTTTAAAATTAGTGACATTCTAAATAAACAGTTCGGTCTACAAGTGAATCTTGGAACAGTCATTGAGCAGTCTTCAACGGATAGTCTTCTAAGTGGAAGAAGTCAGTCAAGAGGTAGCGGACAAACGGCTGGAGCTTTAGGTAGAACAAGATCGGCAACCAAAATTGAGCTCAAAAAGCGTTTAGATGAAGCGCTTACTTTATCTGTTTCAAGTACGATGGGTGGTAGTATCGGACAGAGACAGAGTATGAATTTAAATTATGGACTAACAAAAAGCATCCAGCTTGAAGGCGTCTATGAATTAAGGACAAACGAAGAGGGTGAGGCGGATATCATCTATAATTCAATCGGAGGAGATTTAAAATTTAGGAGAACATTTAAATGATGTTCCTTTTTTTAATCTTTTCGACACTTTTTACTTTTGCGAGTCCATCCTTCAATCTCGAAGAAGTGATTGTTGAATGCAAAAAATCTATTCCATGTGATCAAAGGATTACTAGATTTAAGGGACTTGTAGGTGAATATAGAAGTGTTGTCCATTTAAAAGATACTTTAAGAGTAATGGCCTCCGATGGAGGATATCAATCGTTTATTTTCAAGTTAGAAGAAATGGATGGTAAACATTCATTACATATTCATTTCAAGCTCAAGCCAATCATTAACGAGGTTAAATTAGAATTTAGTGACTCGCGATTCTCGATGGACTCTATTCAGTTGATAAGTTTGAGAGAGGGCGATTTTTTTGAAATTCAAAAATTAAATGAAAGTTTATCCGGTCTAAGAGACCGATTAGAGACACTCGGCTACCCAAAAAACACACACGAATTTATGGTTGTAGAAAAAAAAGATAAAGTTAATGTGTCGATCAAAGTTGATCTGGGTGAGCCTCGAATATTTAAAAACATAACAACCAATAGTCAGTCTTCATATATAAAAAAATATTTAAAAAGAAAGTTTCTCAACTTATATAAAAAACCTTTCGATTTAAATAGTTTCAAAATTTATCTCGATGAAGCACAGAAAGAACTATTTAGTTATGGCTATTTTTTAATCAATTTAGAGTTTACTCCTGTTTATAAAAAGAATCGAGTTGTTCCTTTTATTAAAGTTACTAATGAGCATATCTATGCATTTGATTTTAAAAAACTCAAACGACAGCATCGAGATGAAGTTCATAGAATGGTTGTTGAGCTTTTCAGGAAATACAAGAGACCTCTTAGTGAAGGGACTCTTACAACGGCGCTTAGAGATTTTTATCGTTCTAAGGCTTTTTTAGATTCTAAAGTAATGGTTCAGATTTCAGAGACTAAAAATAGTTCAGGCGAGAAAGTTTTTCTCTATAGGATTTTCTTCGATGAGAATGAAAAAACTAGATTAGTTGACGTAAGATTCATCGGAAATAGTTATTTTTCAAATAGTAATTTAGAAAAGATGTTCGAAAGTGAAGCTTTTGAGCTTGCCTCTGTTAAGTACTACGACAACGAATATTTCACTTTTTTCCAGGAGTATTTAAAAAATAAGTACATTGAAAAAGGTTTTGTGCAGGCGAGAGTCTTTGATCCTGCCATTAATATAAATAAAGAAAAAGGAACCGCTAAAATTGAATATTCCATTCAGGAAGGCCAAAGGGCTTTTTTAAGGAGAATTCAGTTTTCAGGAGTTCCAGAAGATCTTGAAGCGGTTATTTTAAGTGGGCTTTTTAATCAGGTAGGAGAACCTTTTAATCCAATAAAGATGGCCGATGACATAAAAAAAGTGGCATCCACACTGCAGGAGAAAGGATTTTATTACGCTGAAGTCGTAAATTCAAATGACTCAGATCTTGTGAAATATAACAAGGCTGGAACAAATGCTGATATTTATTTTAAAGTAGATACTGGGCCTCTCGTTAGACTCAATAGAGTACTTTATTTAGGAAATGATAAGACCAATAAAAAAGTTCTTTCAAAAAAAGTGCATTTAGAAAAAGGGGATTTGATCACTCCCAATATCACTCAAGAGATTGAATCTGCTATTTCAGCAACGGGATTATTCAACACTGTCAGTGTAACTCCCTTAAAGCATAATTCAAAGAATGCAGCGACTGATCTTTTAGTGAAAGTTTCCGAGCGGGATTATGGCCTTGTGGAAATTGCACCTGGTTATAGAACAGATATTGGTCTTAAATTAACAGGGACCGTTACCTATCAAAATATTGGTGGTTATAACAGATCTGTCTCTCTTCGTAGTCAGCTCAACCGTAGAACAAGCTACACAACTGTTGATCCTCAAAGAAGAGATAATATTGAACATATCCTTGAGCACAATACCTCTATCTCTTATACCCAAGGTGACCTATTTGATACGATGATCGACGGGGCTGCAACGGCAGCTTACCAAACAAGACGATTTTATTCCTTTGATGCGAATATTTTTAGAGTGAATGGAACACTCACAAGAGACTTTACGAAGAGAGTTTCAACTTCCATACGCTACCAATATGAGGACATCACTCAATATAGTGCGACTGAGGAAATTAATAATGGTAGTTTTCAGATCGGATCTTTAACCCCAAGTCTCACTTATGATTTGAGAAACAATCAAATTAACGCTACCAAGGGAGCCTTTTTTAATTTATCCTGCGAATTTGCAAATCCTTATTTACTGTCACAAAAAGAATCAGACCTAACAATTGATTACTATAAGTTAGTTTCAAGAAATCGCTTTTATGTTCCTTTTAAGAATGGAACACTTGCTATTTCCTTAGTTGGCGGTGTTCAACAAAATCTTGCGAGAGAAAGAATTAGTGTAAATGGAGTTCAGCAGACTGCAGGCTATATCCCAACGATTAAAGTGTTTAGATTAACAGGGATGGACATCATAAGAGGCTATACAGACGAAGAAATGAATCGACTCCCTGATGGTAAAGATATCTCTGATGTACGAATTACAGACAAGGCTTACATTGCGAACTTTAAATTTGAACCGCGCTACTTTATTAATGACGCACTTATGGCCGGGGTCTTTTATGATGCGGGGCGCGTCTTCGCCGATAGAATGAATTTAGGAGAACTTAGAGACTCTGCTGGACTTACTTTTAAGATTGTCACTCCTGTTGGAACCCTAGACTTTGACTACGGAATAAAACTCTTGAGAAAAAAAGATGCAAGTGGTAGGTTAGAGGACCCCGGACGCTTCCACGTGTCAATCGGCTTCTTTTAATCCCCCGAATTTTAAAAGAGCCTGAGCACTCCCGCTGACCCTTAGCAAGTTGGCTTAGAGAGTAGTTCTTGACGTATGGCCGCAAAGTTCATTATAAGGGGACAAATTTTATTAATTAATGGAAGGTTGATTATGATCAAGCAGAATTCCTATACGATCACAAAAGCCGAAATGGCGAACAAAAAGTGGTACGTAGTAGACGCAACAGATTTAGTTGTTGGTCGTCTTGCATCTGAAGTTGCTAAAGTTCTTAGAGGTAAACATAAGCCTCAGTTCACAACTCACAATGATGCTGGCGATTACGTTATTATCGTTAATGCAGAGAAAGTTAAATTCACTGGTAAGAAATGGGATGCTAAAGATTATTTCTGGCACACAAACCATATCGGTGGAATTAAAAAGCGCTCAGCAAAAGAGCAACTTGCAAAGAATCCTACAGCTATCGTTGAAGAAGCTGTTCGCGGGATGCTTGGCAAAAACACTCTTGGCCGTAGCCAATTTACCAAGCTTAAAGTTTTCGTAGGTCCAACACATACCCACGAAGCTCAAAAGCCTGAAACCCTAACTTTCAAATTTTAATTAAAGGTAGAAAGATATGAGCAAAGCAAAAACTTATGATCTTCACACTATCGGACGTCGTAAATCAGCAGTAGCTAGAATTTACGTGTCTCGTGGCAATGGTAAAATTACTATCAATGCTCGTGATGTTCAAAACTATTTCCCTAAGGCAACAAGCCGTTACATCGTTTTTCAACCACTTAATCTTTTAAAAGTGAATGAGAACTACGATTTTAATATCAACGTAAAAGGCGGCGGTGTAACTGGTCAAGCTGGTGCTATTCGTCTTGGTATTGCACGTGCCCTACTTAAGCTTTCTCCAAATGCAAGAAAAGAGCTTAAGGTTGCTGGCTTCTTAACTCGTGACTCTAGAAAAGTTGAGCGTAAGAAGTATGGTAAATCAGGTGCTCGTAAATCGTACCAATTCTCTAAACGTTAATTCGTACATTACTTCAACAGTATCCAAAGAAGGCTCCTCACGGAGCCTTTTTTATTTCCTCTCCCTCCACAATCCTGCATATTATCTCATATGAAAAAGCACGAAATTAATTCAATCGAAATTCGTGGGGCGCGGGTTCACAACCTCAAAAATATCGACATAGATATCCCTCTTAGAAAGTTGGTTTGCTTTGCGGGCCCTTCTGGATCTGGAAAAACTTCCCTTGCCTTTCATACTCTTTTAACTGAATCAAAGCGTCGATTCGTAAACTCGTTTCCAAACTCAATGAAGTTTTTCACTGAGCGTCCAGCTGCTGTTGATGTAGATCAAATCTTTCCTGTATTGCCTGTTTTTGGGCTTCCACAAATTAATCCTGTGATGGGTTCTAGAACCGTTGTAAGTGATGTGATGAGGCTAACGGACAGCCTCCAAAATTTTTACTTTTCTTTTTCAAAAGAGCTCTGTCCAAAGCATGAGGTAGAGTTAGAAGTTAAGTCGATTGGTGAACAACTAAAACAACAGGCACCTAGTAAGACAGATGGCGTTTTTTACATTTTTCTTAGTCCAAGTGAATTTCAGAGAGTGAACGGAATGGATTTTCTTCCACCGAGATCCTACTCTCAAAGTAGAAAAACAATCGAGGCGTTCAATCCAGAGGATGAGTTTTGGGAACTTTTAAGATTCAAGTGGGACAATCTCTCTACTCTCGAAAAACGTTGGAAAGAATTAAAACTAGAAAAGTTTCAGCTGGGATATTATCTTTGGAATCCTGATTTTAAGAAACCTCAACTTTTGAAGTTTCACTTTGAGAAAGTTTGTCCACACTGTCATTTTGAATCTCTTCCGGCGCATACCGTAAGCGCATTTTCTCCCTACAGTGCCCTTGGGGCGTGCCCTAGCTGTAATGGCTACGGAGCAAATCTTGTCTACGACGAAAAGAAAATACTCAATAAGGAAATCTCAATTTCTGAGGGAGGGCTAAAACTTTTGAATTATGGCCCTTTTTTAGATGCCTACCTTGAACTTGAAAAAATTTTAAAAAAGAAAAAAATCCCCCTCGATATACCTATAAAAAAACTTCCGAAAGAATTTTTTGAAATACTAGAGAATGGTGCTGGGATGTATCCAGGCTATCAAGAGTTAAAAAATTACTTGGATAGTAAAAAATATAAACCTTCCGTTCGGATCTATATTCGTCATCTTCAGAAAGAAGAGCCCTGTCTTGTTTGTCATTCATCTAGATTGAATAAGGCGATTCATCATTACAAATTAAAATTGAATGGGAAATTATGGGGGCTTCAAGATTTAATGGCGCTCACAATTGATGAAATGTTCCCTCTGTTTCAAGAGTCGAGGGCCTTAGCATCTCCTCACGAGAAAAGATTAGTTTCAGATCTCAGTGAAAAATTGAAAATGGCCAAGGAGATGGGACTCAATCATCTTTCGTTATTAAGAAAAGCAAAGACTCTATCGGCTGGAGAGTATCAACGTCTCTTGTTAATTAAATATCTCTCTTTTAGAGGAACAGATAGTTTATTTGTTTTAGATGAACCAAGTTTGGGGCTATCTGAGAAAGAACTTATAAAACTTATTGAAGGACTAAGGGCGATTATTGATCAGGGAAATACGGTTATCTTGATCGATCACTCTGAATATGTACAGAAATCATCTGATCATTTGTTTGTCATGGGCCCTGGCTCTGGAAAGAATGGTGGAGAGATTAAATTTTCTGGAACACCAAAAAAGTATTTTCAAACGAAAGATGATGTAAAGTGGGAGAAGAGAAAAACTTCCTCTAAGTATCCTCAACATATTGAAGTATCGGGAGCCGAAATTTACGGCAAGTCTTACCAGGATTTTAAAATTCCTCTGAATGAACTCACTTGGGTAACTGGCCCATCGGGGTGTGGAAAAACTTCTGCGATTGTTAAAATTATGGCGAATACTCTTCATCATAAAATTTACGGAGACTGGCTTGAAGAGGATGAGTTTAAAGTAAAATCTGTAAAATCACCCATACCCTTCGATGATGTTATTGTGATTGCATCTGACTTAAATAGATTTACGTCGAGATCGAGTGTTGGAACGATTACGGAGCTTGCATCCATTATTCGTAAACATTTTCTTAAACTGCCTATTTGTAAAAGTATGAATCTAAAAGAGGGGCATCTTTCTTCAAATTCTGAGCTTGGTATGTGTTCTAGGTGCGAGGGGCGTGGATCAATTGTTATTGAGATGCAATACCTTGAGGATATTGTTCTGGAATGTGAGGATTGCAAAGGTTTAAAAATTAAACCACTCTACGCAAATATTTCAGACGGAAAGATGACTGTGGCAGAAGCCTATAACTTACCCTTGGGCCAGGTATTGGAAAGAATAAATCTAACTCCAAAGTTTAGAAGAGTTTGGGATTACTTAAAAATTTTAAATTTAGATTATTTAAGTCTTGATCGTTCACTTAATTCGCTATCCGGTGGTGAGAAACAAAGAATCTTTCTTCTCTCTAAACTTTTAAAAAACATTCAGAATTCTCTTTTAGTATTTGAAAATATCTCCTTCGGTCTTTCTGAAAAGGAACTTCTCCATTTGGGCCAGTTCCTTGGGGATCTTATCCAGTTAAAAAATACAATTGTTGTGATCGACGCCTCAAGCCATTTCAGGTACTTAGCAGGGTGGCAGCTCCAGTTTGATACTAAAAAGGTCTATCTCACTCCACTTACAAAAGCCTGACAGAAATATTCAAGTTTTACCCAGTGATAACCGACAAGAAAGGTAAATTATCACTGGGAGAGATTTGTGTTTTTAAGGCTATTTTTGATCCTTTTTTCAATTCCTGTTCATGCCACCATTTTTCAAATGCAGCCAGTTGAGCAGCAAGTAAAAGAGGCAGATGGAATAGTCGTGGGACATTTCTTAAGAAAAAAATATGTCAAATTAGAAGGGGGAGGCACGGCCACCCAAATGATTTTTAAGATGAAGCAAGAAATCGGAATGCAGTCAGATCTTTTTGGAGTGGATGAAATTATTGTTCATTACCCAGGAGGAAAACTAGGGGATGAAATAGTGAAAGTTGAAGGTGTCCCTGAATTTGTTCCAGGTGAAAATGTGGTCATCATGATTAAAAGCTACAGGGATCGATATTGGGGAATGAACTTAGGATTTGGGACATTTAAAGTTGTGAACTACGGCCAGAATCGGATGATTGTGAACACCTTGTTCCCTGAGGATCGCCGAGTAGGACAGATGAAATATGAAGACTTTGAAAAAACAGTCAAACAAATTCGAGGAGGCAGTCTAAAAGTCGTTACTTCTCAATTATACCCGAGTGAAACAGACAATCCAGCTCAAACACGATCTCCCGCCTCATCCTCAGAGGGAAAAAACCGCGCCATTGCTTCCCAGAGCGATCAAGTAGAAAATGGAATGAGTCACGGAGTAAGTACTTTGTGGTTAGTTTCAATATTGGCCATGATGGGTGGGATTTTCAGATTCCTTAGGCAAAAAGAAGCTAAGTAAACTCTAGTTTTCATTTCAATGGATTGAAATGCGCATTTTACTGGTTGTTGTATTTTTTATTTCTCTTGCTCTTGCTCACCAGACCTCCATGACACAATCTGGAGCTGAACTCTTTTGGGCAAATCCCAATGTCCCTTTAAAAATATCTACGAACACGCAAGATCTATCTTCTAGCCAAGTTTTAAACATCATTAATCAATCCATCAATCAATGGAACCAACAATCAAATGCCCAGATCATCAGCTCAAGTACCTCTTCTAATAAAATTGAATTTGTTTCTGATTTTCCCTACGGATCTGCAGTATTGGGATTAACTGAAATTAGCTACAACTCAAATGGTGCGATCCAGAAAGCTTCTATTTTCTTGAATGATGATTATACTTTTAAAGGATCTCCGGGCCTTTATCCTGCGGGACAAGTTTATCTTGGTGATGTTGTGACTCATGAAATGGGCCATTTGTTTGGACTGTCACACTCAGAGGTCTTAAATTCTTCGATGTTTTATTCCTCATATTCAGGCCAAAGCACTCTCTCTTCAGATGATAAAAGTGGTATCCGATCAAAATACAGTCAGAATTATGGATCCATCACAGGGTTTGTTAAAGGTGGATCGAGTATTGGAGTCCTAGGAGTGCATGTTCAGGCCATTTCAAGAAATACCGGTGAAAGCATTGGAGCCATTTCAGATGAGAATGGGTCTTTTGTCATTGGAGGATTAAATTTAAATGACACTTATTATATCTACACATCTTCGATTAAAAACCCTCGTTCTCTTCCTGGTTATTTTGCAAATATTCAAACGGAGTTTTGTCCAGGAGCTTATGTAGGATCTTTTTTTTCAAAATGTGGAAGTGAATTTGATGGTAAACCGACACCTATTAATCTATCAAACTCAGCTCCCCAGATTGATGTTGGAACGATTACTATTAATTGCGCCTTAAGGTCTGATCAAAACTATAATTATCAAAAGCTCCAAGCCAATTTCACTCCGATAAAAATTTTCGATTATGCTTTAGAAAATCGTCATGAGAAATCATTCGTGGGTTGGTTTAGAAAAACCACAACATCATCTTGGTCGACTCCAGACGTCTTTCAAGTAGATCTTTCGAGTTTTAACTCTGGTACAAATAAAAAATTAAAAATAGATTTAGTCGCTTTTCCATTTGGCAGTCAGCGTGAATTTCAAATGTCCGTGTATCAAAATGGAAATGCAACGCCAGTGACCACGAAACAACTTAGTCCCATTCAAGAAACTCAGACATATAATATAGATTTATCTGCAACCTTGCCACTAACTCAAAATGAGAATGAAAATAATTTTGAAATCCACATTAAATCAAGAAGGCTTGGTACGAGCTTAGTTGCAATGACGTTTCCTGCTGCTTTTGAATTTAGTACGGATGCTTATCTTCCTTATCTCGTTAACATCTCTCTCATGGAAATGAATAACAGTATTTTACAACCCATAATGGATAGTGAAGCTATTTTGTCGGATAACGAGTCTTGTCTAGACGCTCCCTTTACTTACGCGATTTCAAAAACAGAGCCTCAAGAAGCTCCTGTTACCATTGGTGACGATCAAACGGTGGCGGCGGCGAGTTGTGGAACGATTGATCCACCACAAGGTGGATCGGGTTCAATGCTGATGATGCTAACTGGTTTTTTTATGATTTTAATTCTCTCAAACTCCATCAAAGTTCGTAAGAAATTTTTGTCTTAGCTCTTCCTTTTTACTAAAATAATCACAAGACACATCAATCAGGAGTGATTTAATGAAGTTTGGTCTAATTTTGCTCACATTCCTTTTGGCCTTGACTGCGACTGCTCAAAGCTTAATGGAGGAGAGAATTTGGAAAGTTGCTCCAAGAAAAAAATCCATCTTTCTTGATTCAGGTGTATTTCATGTTAACTCTGATCTTAGGAATTCAAGTATCGTAGGAATGAGAAATTCAGTTGTGGCAGGAAGAGGTTACGAAAGGCTTGTCGTCGATTTTAATACATCCAAGGTTCCAAAGATGTATGGTCACATTGCTGCTAATAAAAAACTTTCGGTCGATTTTTTTGACACAACAATGAGTTCATCTAAGCCTTTGGTGAAAAATTCAAACTTTGTTCAGGGCATAGAGTTTATTACGGTTGATGGTAAGACGATGACGATGGAAATTAGCTTAAAGGGTAAGTCTAGTTTTGATGTATTCTACTTAGAAAATCCTGGTCGACTAGTGATAGATATCCGCTAAAAAAATAAGGAAATATAAAATGGCACCTAAAGATAAAAATGCGAAAGCAAACTCTGAAGCAGGAATTGTAGCGGAATTACCAAGTGAAGCCGTTATCATTCCCATCGTGAACAGTCCTATCTTCCCTGGAATGATTGCTCCCATTATTCTTTCAGAGGATAAATATACTCCAGAGCTTGATAGTTATTTAACGAAAAATAATTATGTAGCTCTCAATCTCGTAAAGTTTAAAGATTTTGCAGAACAGGACTCTATTCCACTTGAAATGGATGAAGAGCCGATTGATTACGAGGAGGAAGAGGAGTCTGCAGGCTCGGCCGTCTCTGCTGATTCTGTACCAAAGGGGATTACCCCAAAAGATATTTATAAGGTTGGGGTACTTTGTAAGGTCATCAAAAAATTGAAGCTCCCAGATGGATCGGTGAATCTCCTTGTTCATGGAATGAAGAGATATCGTGCCGTTGAGTATACTTCTGAGACACCTCTTTTGGTTGCTAGAACTGAAGTCTTCAACGATATCCACGAACCTGATGAAGAGCTAGATGCCTACACTCGCTCTGTTATCAATCAAGTAAAAAAACTATCGGAGATCAATCCATACTTCAATGAAGAGATGAAGCTTGCGATGCTTAATTCTCCCTCTCCTGGATCTTTAGCCGACTTAGTGGCATTTGCACTGTCCTTAGACGTTCCAGAGGCTCAGGATTTTTTAGAGACATTAATTGTTAAAAAAAGATTCGCAAAACTTCTCGTTTATCTCAAGCGAGAGAAAGATGTGGCTGATATTCAGAAAAAAATCACCGATGAAGTTAACGATAAAGTTAATAAATATCAGCGTGAATATTTTCTTCGTGAGCAGTTGAAAGTGATAAGAAATGAGCTTGGCCTAGATGAAGATGATAAGGCCAAGGACATGAAGAAAATCAAAGAAACTCTCGATGAGGGCGGACTACCGGAAGAAGCGAAAAAAGCCGCTTATGAGGAACTTGAAAGATTAGAATCCATTCCTGATTCATCCCCTGAATACAACGTGACAAGAACCTATCTTAACTGGATGGTTCAACTCCCGTGGAATAAAGCAAGTGATGATAAGGTCGATATCGAAGCTGCGAAGAAAATTCTTGAAAAAGACCACTATGGTTTAGAGAAACCTAAAGAAAGAATTATGGAATTCTTGGCCGTAAGAAAACTTAAGCCAGAATATGATGGAACAATTCTTTGTCTTGCTGGTCCTCCAGGAGTGGGTAAAACGTCTTTAGGTCACTCTATTGCAAAAGCTTTAGGAAGAAAATTTTATCGCTTTTCATTAGGTGGAATGAAAGATGAGGCGGAAATTAAAGGGCACAGAAGAACTTACGTCGGAGCGATGCCAGGTAAAATTATTCAAGCGATCAAACGAGTTGAAGTTAATAATCCTGTGATCATGCTCGATGAGATCGATAAAATAGGTAAGTCCTATCAAGGAGATCCAGCTTCCGCACTCCTTGAAGTTTTGGATCCAGAACAAAATAAAACATTCATAGATAACTATTTGGATGTGCCTTTTGATTTATCAAAAGTTCTTTTTATTGCAACAGCAAATTATGTGGGAGAAATTCCTGAGGCCCTCCTCGATCGAATGGAGCTCATTGAATTATCTGGATATACAATTGAAGAGAAGCTTTCGATTGCAACGAAATGGGTGATTCCAAAGCAATTAAAAAAGCATGGCCTCACAACGAAAGAATTTTCACTAGGTACACCAGTGTTAAAGGCACTTGTATCTGATTATGCACGTGAACCTGGAGTGCGTGTGATGGAGCAGATGGTTGCTAAGCTTTGTCGTAGAGCAGCTCTTGAAAAAGTTTCAAGTAAGCGCTTTAAAAAGTTTTCACCATCAGTAACAGACTTAGAAAAAATACTTGGAAGCAAAAGATTTGAAACAGACAAGGCCCAAAAACCTCTTCAACCTGGAATTGTGACTGGTCTTGCTTGGACTTCATTTGGTGGGGATATTCTTTTTGTAGAATCTATTCCCTTGAAAGGAAAAGGCTTCAAACTCACCGGTCAGTTGGGTGAGGTGATGGGTGAGTCAGCAAATCTTGCTTACAGTTATGTGAAAAGTATTCTTCAGTCTCAAATTGCTGAAGATCTTAAGAAGGCTAAGCCCGCCTCTAAAAAAGTTTCTAAAAAGATGGTTTCTGTAACTCCTGGTGTGATTGTTCCACCGGCCCCAAATGCCGAGGAAGCGACAGACTTCTTAGCTACACACGAAATTCACCTTCATTTACCTGCTGGTGCGACTCCTAAGGATGGTCCGTCTGCTGGTATTACCATGGCCCTTGCTCTTTATAGTCTAGCAACTCATCAGATGGTGAGAGGGGATGTGGCGATGACGGGAGAGTTGAGTCTTACTGGAAAGGTTTTACCTGTTGGTGGGATTAAAGAAAAAGTACTGGCCGCAAAAAGAGCTGGTATTAAAGAAATTATTCTTCCATGGCAGAATGAAAAAGATTTGAAAGAAGTTCCAGAGAGACATAGAAAGGGAATGCGCTTTCATCCAGTAAAACACTTTGATGAAGTGCTCAGTATTGCACTTAAAAAGAAATAAAAAAAGGGAGCCAAGGCTCCCTTTTTTTATGGTTAAAATTTTTAAAATTAAAATTCGTCTGAGTCGTATTCTGATTTAACTGTATGTTTAACTTTTCCAGCAGCGATTTCTCTTAGAGCAGTAACAACTTCTTTGTTTTTACTTTTCACTTGAGCATCATCACCCTCACGAAGCTGTTTCACTCTTTTAGCAGTTAAATGAACTAGTTCATAACGGTTTTCAACTTGCTCTAGACAATCTTCTACAGTGACTCGTGCCATGGGAATACCTCTTAGGGGAAATTTGAATCTTTATTTTTAGTAGATAAAGGGGGGGATGTCAAAGCGGTTTTATTGACAACCCTTGTTATTGTATATACATCGCATCAATTTCGTCTTTGAATTTCTCAACGACAACCTTCCTCTTAATTTTTAGAGATGGGGTGAGGAAGTTTTCCGTTGTGAATTCCTCGGTAACAATGGCGAAGTTTTTCAAACTTTCATACTGAGGAAGCTCTTGGTTTATTTCATCAATTTCCCTCTGAATGATTTCTCTTACCTTTTCATGTCGCGCAATATCAATGAGGGAGCAATCTGACGGTAACGAGAGTTCTTCCAAAAGTGATAGAAAGCGTTCTTTTTCTATTCCTACAAGGGCCGTGAGGTAATTTCTTTTATCTCCAATCACAACTAATTGAGAAATATGAGGCTTCGTTTTCGCCATATTTTCAATCTTTTGAGGGGCCACGTTCTTACCCCCACTGGTAATGATGATATCTTTTTTTCGGTCGGTTATTTTAAGGTAACCTTCAGGCGTGAATTCTCCAATATCACCCGAATAAAACCAACCCTCTTTAATCGAAGCTGCTGAGGCCTCAGGGTTCTTATAATATTCTTTCAGCATGGCCTCGGTTTTGATGAGAATCTCCCCATCTGGACCGAACTTGAATTGAACATCTCCCATGGGTCTACCCACAGTACCTGGTACCTGTTTGGAAAGAGGGTTTAGGCAGCATGGAGCTACGGTTTCAGTAAGTCCATAGCCCTCTAAAATAGTGAGATTAGCGTAGCGAAGAAATTTAATAATTTCTGGAGAAAGTGGTGCTCCCCCAGATACGAAGTAGCGTATTTTTCCACCAAAGCGATTGTAAATTTTTGAAAAAACAACTTTATTCGCGAGATTAAATTCGATGATTTCAGCTGCAGAAGGTGAGAGATCTTTATCAATTTTTGAAAAATATCTTTCAGCGATATTAAGCGCCCATTTAAAGGCTTGTTTTTCTACCACACTTCCTTGATTGATTTGTTCTTTGATTTTTGCGTAAATTTTTTCAAAAATTCTCGGTACAGCGATCATGATGGTAGGTTTAACGAGAGCGAGGTTATCTACCAATTTTTCTAATGATTCAGCATAGACTGCTTGCCAGCCAAACACCAAAGGAAGAAGAGAATCACATCGTCCTAGAACATGAGATAATGGCAGAAAAACGAGAGTACGATCGTTAGAATTAAAAGCTCCTTTAATCGTGGACTCCACGTTGAGAAGCATGGTTGTCATTGCATGTTGAGTAATGACCGCCCCTTTAGGCTCCCCGGTTGTTCCTGAGGTATAGATGATCGATGCATATTCTTCTGGCTGTTGATTTTGGATGTGATTTTCAAGTAAATCCGGATGAACGCTTAGTTCCTCTTTTCCAATTCTTTGGAGTTCTTTAAATGAATAATAAGGACAAATATTTCGAAACTTTTTTAGTGTTTCTTCAGATAGATCTTGAATAGAAATGATCGCTTTAATGTTTGAAAGCTTTCCAATAATGGGAAAGATTTTTTCCATTTGTTTATCATTTTCAACGATAAGAATTGAACTGTCGGAGTGCTGGAAAATATATTCTACTTCTGGAGAGAGGTAGCTCGGATAGATGGGAATCAGACAACACCGAGATAACATGGTCGCTAGATCGAAGAAGTGCCATTCCTTACAAGTTTGAGAAAGTATCGAAATTTTATCTCCAACATTGATACCTATCTTGTGAAAACCGGAAACTAAAGTTTCGATAGTATTTTTGTATTCTGAAAAAGTTAAATTTTTGATCTCTTTATTTTCAATCCAGCCAATAGCGAATTTATCTGGTGATTTTTGAATACGATGTTTAAATAATCTTCCAATTGTTCGCGCACCTGTTAACATCCAGTAGTCCTTTTTCTTTAGCACAGCAGTAACTTTTAAATAAAATCAAAAGTCTTCAACTCATCAACACTGGCCCGATATTTGTCATATCGGAAGACATGAATAACGTCATTATAGTTTCTAAATGTTTACGAGTCATTAATTTCACTTTTAATAAAAAAAAGTATTTATTTCATTTTAGAGGTGTTTATGTTGGAAAAAAAATAAGAAAGATAGAGTTAGTGGGGGATGATACGTTGAATATATTAAAAGGTGAGGAGTATGTACTTTATGTCAAAATTGTCAGTATTGAAGATCATATCGTCAAAGGAACCATCATTAAGTTTAGGGACATAGAAGAATTTAAGGATCAATCTTAATCAACGTTGATAGCGACATGATCACCAATCATAAATTGATTCAATTCAAAAATAGGAACCTCTTCTTTTTCATAAGATTTCACTGCTGCGATCGCAGCATCTGATGAAGAGTGAAGAACCTTTAGTTCGCCAATCTTAACTTTATAATTCACTCGTTTTTTATTGTCGTAAGGATTTTGAATAGAAATGATTCTAAAGACATCAAGAACACTATCTTTTTTAATTCCCTGAGCGGTACCAAGATTAACATAGTAATTTTTTCTAATAATCTCGTTATCAAATCCCATTGAAAGATCTTGTGCCATACTAAAAATCACATAGGATCTAGCAAAAGACACTTGGGTCATACAAAGAAGTAAAAGAAAAACACATAGCTTCATCGGATCCTCGCAGGTATATCCAATGAACTTATCGACAATTTGACCTAGAAGTTAATAGTAAGAGGGTGACCATAGCACCTGAGTGCCATGGTCAGGGATAAGGAGCTATTTTCCAGTTATTTTCAGGTATTTAAGATTGTTATAAACGATATCTGAGTATCTGAAGTTTTTCAGATGATCGTGATAGAGAATATAGTTTCTAGCATAGTATTGCATGGACCAAGGAAGATCTCTGTTAATCATCTCTTCCATTTTTTTCATCAATTCAAACTTTCTATCTCCATCTTCAAGCTCACGAAGTTCATTGTACATTTTATCATACTCTGGGTTTGAATATTGAGAGGTGTTTGGCCCTGGGGATAGATGCGCTGTGGTTAAAAGTTGAAGAACGTTTTCTGAATCAGGATAATCAAGAACCCAACCACCTTGCCAAAACTGTAATTCGCCATTTCGCGATTTCTCTAAGAAAGCAGGAAAAGTATTAATTCTCACCTCAACTTGAATCCCTATATTTCTTAATTCTTGCTGGATAAATTCACCCATCTGTCGCTTTCTTGTATCGGTTCCTCTGACATCAAAAAACAATTTAGGAAGTCCCTTACCTTCTGGATAACCAGCTTTTTTTAAGAAGTCTTTTGCAAGGTTAATATCATATTTGTAAGGAAGATCCGTTGAGGGAGAGTAGCCAGCAACACCCGGAGGAAAAATGGAATTCGCTTTTTGAGCGATATTGTAAGTAAAAAGCTCAATGTACTTATCAATATTCACTCCATGAGCGATCGCCTTTCTTAAATTGAGATTATTACCAAAAATTTGATCTTTCATATTAAAGGCAATCCACCAATAAATAAGAGTTGGAGAAGCCTGAAGGCGGATATTGTTTTGAGTAATTTCAGGTTTTAGTTTTCCATCTTGGTTAAGGGCCAATGGATATTGATCCTTGGTGAGGTTAACCAGGTCAATTTTTTTAGACATGAAATTTAACCACTCAGTTTGAGTTTCTTCGATAACTGAAATTCGAATATTTTTTACAAAAGGTAATTTCGCTCCAGCATCTGCAAGAAGAGAGTTTTCGTTTGCAAATCGATCTCCTTGGGAAGGATAAACACTTGAATTATAAAAGTCGTTTTTCTTCAGGACGACTTCTTGAGAGGGATTATAGTTGGTGATGATGTAGGGGCCAGTTCCAACAAATTTCTGTCTTAAATCATTTTGAGTGGCCCGTATGGCCTCCTCAGGGATTGGCGCCGTAAATGACATCGCCATGGCCCACAAAAGTTGCGGATAAGGACGGACAAGTTCAATCACGAGCGTATGATCATCGGGAGCACTTACTCCAGGAATGGGTTCTGAAAAAAATAGGCCAAGATCCGTTTGAACCTTGTCTCTCCAATCATTAATACCTTTGATCTTCTGGTCTACAAGGAAAAATCCTTGGGAGCGAGTGCCTTTAAACGCCAGTCTTTTAATTTGATTCACGAAATCTTGTGACTTTATTTCTCGACCCTTAGGGAGGATGTCAGAATCGTGATACTTAATGCCCTTTTTAATTTTAAAAGTGTATTTCAGTCGATTGTTTGAAATTTCAGGAAAATTTTCCGCAAGTAATGGTCTTAAAGTATAGGGACGTTTTAAATACTCTATCTCATAAAGAGGCTCATAAACTTGCGTTAAAGGTACGTAGCAAACGGTATCATAACAATTGGCCGGATCTAGAGTTGAAATATCACTAGGTATAGAAATATTGATCTGATCAACACGATTAGAGTTTTTAGTACATCCCCAAACGAAAATTAAAAGAGAAAAAAGAATCCACTTCATTTCAAAAGTCCTTCAATAGCTTTAATAAGTTCTTGAGTCTTGGAGGCATCTCCTGACCCCTGGGCATTGTCGGGTTTCCCACCACCCCTACCATTAACGATAGGCATGACTTGTTTTAGAACGGCTGAGCAATCCACTGTCGAATTCGCTCGATTGGTTTTCATAATAAAAGAAACTTTATCAGCATCAACTGCATAAAGGAAAAGAACACCTTTCGGAAATTTATCAACAAAAATGTCTCCAAGCTTTCTCATGTTGCCCTGATCTGAAGACGGGGCCTTTGCCACAGTGAGGGTGAGGCCATCTTTAATCGGTAGAATTGAGTTGAAAAGGTTTTGTGATTCAAAAACTTGGAGCTTATCATTTAGGTTTTCAATCTGCTTCACTTTATCTTTTAGATCTCCCTGAAGTGCTGAGAGTTTTTCAAGCACTCTTTCTTCTTTCACAGCAAATG